>JBAZSD010000006.1 GCA_041662605.1 Desulfomonilaceae bacterium | reverse complement strand
ATATACCTCAGAACCGCTGTGCTACGCAAGAGATAAACGCTGTTAAATATCATAATATCAGGATGTTGTGCCAATTAAGGTCTCTATAAATTGGGGTCGGTCACGTTAAGTCCGACAGACTCCTAGAAGGCACGTGTGTCAAATAAGGACAAATGAACTGGATTTTTTAAAGATTGTTTTATTCGGATGAATTTTCTTGTGAAGCTGGCGGAGTCTGAAATGAGTACACTGCAATTGGATCAAAAAATATGGCGTCCCAGTTCACCTTTGGCCCCTTGAAAAGTTATCATCCCATCTTTTAGAACTGCGACATGGGAGACAGACGGAAGAATTTCTTTTGGGTCATGAGTCACATTTATGATGGTTGCGCCTGCGCTGATAGCGTTTTCGATGATCTGCGCCACGGCGCTCCTGGCCTCGGAGTCCAAACCCGACAAGGGCTCATCCAATAAAAGAATTCTTGGGGAATTGATCAATGCTCTGATGATTAACAGTATCCGGGCCTGTCCATAAGACAGAGCGCCTACCTCTCTGCTTTCAAGGCCTTCCACTCCAAATGCCTGGAGCAATGACTTTCCGAGCAAAATCTGTTTCCCGGTAGGTTCGCATGCCAGGCCAACACTCCCATATAGTCCGGAAAGAACAATATCAAGCCCTTTCCGGGAGGAGGGGAAATCGGCCTGAAAATCGGGCGACACAAGACTTATGGATTTTCTAATTTCGTCCAGTGATTGTGGATCATCGGGTTCAAACCTGCGTATAGTCCCGCCCCACACGGGCAGTAATTCTCCGGCGATCAGTTTTAATAATGTAGTCTTGCCTGAGCCGTTTGCGCCGAGCAATGCCCAGTTCCGGCCGGCGAATATCTGCCAGTTTATCTGATGTAGAATCCTTTTCCCGCCCATTGACACATCTACATTTTCCATCCGGATCAGTGGATACTGGTGACGCTGTTCTAATTTGGTCTGAAAAAGGACATCGGAGCGCCGCTGCGCCCTGTCCGCCCTGAAAGCGTTTCTAGTCGGGCAGGGGGGCCTTAAGAAGCTCCCAGAATTGACTATTCTTCCGGATTCTAGAGTTATGATCCTGGTCACAAAATCGGGTATTTCGCTAGGGTCGTGAGCCGCGACGATCATCTGGGTTCCCTGTCCAGCCAGGAGTTCTAAAATTTCCAGGACTTTTTTCCTGGCTCCGGTATCCAGACCTGCGCAAAGCTCATCAATAAACAGAATCCTGGGTCGATGAACTATGGCCCGGGCAATCAGAACCTTTTTAGCCTCACCGAATGACATGGTCAGGACACGCCGAGTCGCTAATTTTTCCAGACCCAGAGTCGCCAAAACCTGCCTGGCCCTAGCCAACATTGATTCAGTAGGCGTCCGGTAAAGGAAGGGTGTTCCGTCAAAACCTGTACAGACAGCTTCTATGCCCGACGGGTTCCACCTGTTGATTCTGTATTGGTCGAGAAGATCTGAAGACACGATTCCAGTCTTCTCACGGAAACCGATCGGAGAAAACTGGGACTTTCCATTGACAAGATAACTGCGGCGTCCGGTTTCAGGAGCTGGCCAGATATCACCACGTATCAGCCGAAGAAAAGTTGTCTTTCCAGCCCCGTTACCACCCAACACGGCCCAGTTTTCGCCCGGACGCAACATAAAATTGATGTTGAACAGTATTGGGGAATGTCCGTATCTGACGGAAACATTTTCCAGTTCCACAAGATTCTTCGCAAATTCCATGTTTGACTAGGACAACTCCGAGATGGCAATTTCATTTTGCCCGCGTTATACTAATGTTAGTAGGCCGAAATCATGACTTACCAGAAGACAAATTCCGCCTCTGGGAGGAAACCCGTATGACTGACGAAACGAATAAAATAGTCATGTATGGAGCAAAATGGTGTCCTGACGCCAAGAGAACGAGAAGATTCCTGGACGGCCACGGGATCGAATATCAATGGCATGACATTGATGATGAAGACGGGGCCAGGGATTTCGTAATAAAGACTAACGGGAAGTTTATCATCCCAACTCTGCTGTTTCCGGACGGCACAAAAATGGCTGAGCCTTCCGATGAACAACTAGCCGAAAAGTTAGGAATATCGTCCTGATCGCCGCAGTTTACGCCTCTTAGTTAAGCTTGCTGGACCCCCGTTCCCTTGCTTCGAATAACAGATATTCGTTTATGAACCGATTTATGTCACCATCGAGAACTGCCTGGACATTGCCTATTTCACAGTTTGTTCTGTGGTCCTTCACCATCTGATAGGGTTGAAGCACATAAGACCTGATTTGAGATCCCCAGGCTATATCCTTTTTATCCTTGTTGATAGAATCTTTTTCAGCTCTTTTCTTTGCCAGCTCCAGGTCATAGAGCCGGGATCGGAGAATTTTCATGGCCATGGCCCGATTCTTGTGCTGGGATCTTTCATTCTGGCACTGAGCTACGATTCCGGTAGGCAAATGGGTCATTCTAACGGCGGAATCGGTCTTGTTGACATGTTGACCACCCGCCCCCGACGCCCGATAAGTGTCTATTTTAATGTCCGCTTCATTGATATCAATTTCAACATCATCATCAGCGCTAGGGTAGACAAATACTGCGGCGAATGATGTGTGTCGTCGCGCGTTGGCGTCAAAAGGAGAAATCCTTACAAGCCGGTGAATCCCCATTTCAGCCCTTAGTCTACCGTAAGCATAATCGCCTTCAACAGAGAATGTGACTGATTTCAGGCCTGCTTCTTCCCCGGGCAGCGAATCGAGAATTTCGGATTTGTAACCCTCAATTTCCGCCCATCTCACGTATAGCCGGAGAAGCATTTCCGTCCAGTCCTGCGCCTCAGTGCCTCCTGCGCCGGCATGTATTTCCACTATAGCGGAACCTGTATCCTCCGGTTGAGAGAACAGGCGCTCAATCTCCATTTCCCGTATATGATTATCGAGTTTGGAGATGTTTTCCTGGACTTCGTCGAGCACCGACCGGTCTTCTTCCTCCAAGGCAAGTTCCAGTAAGGCCTCGGTATCTTCTATGTTTCGATCAAGCCCTTTGAAATTGTGTAATATCCTGGCTATCTGTTTTTGTTCGCGCAAGATGTCTTTGGCGTGGGAGGGACTACTCCAGAATGTTTCATCTGACTGGGTCTTCTCAATTTCATCAAGCCGGGTAACTTTTGCGTCGAGGTCAAAGATAACCTCGTAGATTCGTCTGTCTTTGTCTAATTTCCGCCAGTTTTTGCTGAAGTTCAAACATCTTGTTCCTCCTCTGGAAGCTTGAGGCTTTGCCCTGCATAGGCCCGGCCTTCAAGCCATTTGTTGTATGGTGAGAACCCATCGGAATCAGCCGATTCGAGGGCGCCGTCGATTATTCTAAGTTTTGAGTCAAGGTTGTCCGCAAAATGGACGAGTAGCGCCTCACGAGTGAGCGGTCTTACAGGAGCGCCAAACTCCGGTTCCCCGTGATGGGACAACAGAATATGCTCCAATTCTACCAGCCACAGTTCATCCTCAAGGCCCAATTCAAGCGCAACCGTCCACAAGAGTGTAATCCCAAGCGCAACATGACCGATCAATCTCCCCTGCGTAGTTCTGGAGTGAGACGAAGCAGTCAGTTCCTGAAGCTTACCGATGTCATGAAGAATAGCTCCTGCTATAGCTACAGATCGGTTGATTCCCTTTTCAGTTTCAAGAATTGCCAAAACTTTCCGAACCACCCCCCACGTGTGCTCGATGAGACCTCCTCTGTAAGCGTGATGAATCATCTTGGCCGCGGGGGCAAGCCGAAGTTGGTCTGAAACCCGATTTAAAATCTCAGCCACGAAGTTTGACAACTCCAGGGGCTCTAAAGTTTCTGTTAATTCGAGTAATTCGTTGAAAAGTTTTTCTACATCATACGGAGTTGACTTAACAATAACCGTAATGTCTGGAACCTCTGTTTCGTCAGCCTTTCGAATCTTGTCCACAATAAGTTGGCTCATGTCACGGAACATCTCAACATGGCCTTCGACCTTGACAATGTCTCCCAGGTTGAAGTCCTGTCCCCATTTCTGAAGCGCTTCCGGCCATATCTTGGCTGACATTTCCCCGCTGGAATCGCCGATCCTTAAATCGAGGTAGTCATGGCCTCCCCGGGTTTTCCTCGTGGTTTTTCCGCGTAATTCGAAAAATCGGAGGACCTGATCCCCGTCCTTAAAATCTCTTATGAAAATTATTGATTCCATTTGCCCGTCAATATAAGTGAACGATGTTAAGTTTTTGATTTATCTTTTGATTGGATTTGTCAATCAAGGTAATTGGCGAACAAGAATCCGCCCACCAATGAATGTTTTTCGGTAGGTCAGTTCAATGGCGTGAGGCCCGCGCTCTGACATTACTGCTAATGGCTGAAGCCTCTCTTTTGTTAAGGGCGTCAAGAGATTTTTCCATAAAGTCGGGGATGTCGATGTTTTTGCCTCCATGAAGAATCGCGTAGATCTCGCCAAGGATGGGTGGATGAAAACCCCTTTGGGCCGCAATTCTCTTTGCAAAACGGGAGGCCTCAAAACCTTCAACAGCGATCATCTTTTTCCTGTATTGTTCCAGGAGGACTTTTGCGGGTCTGCCTTTGCCCTGTTTTTCGTCCATCTGGGCAAGGTCACGGCCAAAGCTTGCCGACCGTCCACCGCGACAAGTGGCTAGCAAATCCGCTATCCAAACCTGACTCTCCGCGTCAAAAGTTTCAGGCGCAGCGCCAAGAAGAGCCCCAAAATCCCTAATCTCAGCGGTCACCAAAGTGGCGTAAGTCGCAAGGAAATTCTCAGGAGCCTTTTTTGAGCCCTCAAGAATTCCATAACCGATAGCGTAAACGTTCTTAAGAGCTGCAGACAGCGTAGTTCCAATAACATCACCGGAGTATACCACCCTGAATAACGGGGTTTCAATTAGTGGTCTGATCCTTTCAAACGTTTCATAATGGTCACACGCTATCTGAGTCACACCGGCTCCGCCGTAAATGATCTCGTGGGCAAGATTGGCGCCGGAAAGGACCGAAATACGCATCCGTTTCCCTAGTCGCTCCAGCTCCTCTCTCACGGTCTGGCAGGGCAATAATCCTGTTTCAGGGATGAACCCCTTGGTTGCGATCACCAGGTCACTTCCCTCAGGGGCCAACTCCAGAATTTTAGTCATTGCGGAATAAAAATACTTGCTGGGTGTAACTAACAGGATGAGAGATGTGTCACCAATAGCCGCAATAAGATCAGACTCCGGTCTAACCGACCGGGGAAGGATCAGATCCTTGAAAATCCAGGGATGCTTCCGTTCAACCGTCAGTTTCTCAATAATCTCTTCTCTGGAGTCATAAAGAATCAGGGCATGTTCAGCCAGTTCGTTTTTCTTGAGCAGGTTAAGGCCTATATGCAAAGCCAACGTATAGCCCCACGCTCCAGCGTTCACCACTGTCATCGTATTGCGGCCTCTAAGAGGATATATGCGGCGGTCAGCGTGATACGCGTAAAAGTTGAGCAAGGATTCATTGCGGGGGGAATATTCGCGCCTCCAGACAGACCATGAAATGGCCCTACGACTGGAAAGAACTTTCAAGCCGAGTCTGATAGCCTGGTCCAGATCAGATGTAATAACAGGATGGAAAGGAGGAGCTTTTCTATAACGGGTTTTGAAGAAAGAAGTAGTATTTTCAACTTCCTCGAGAACTTTCTCTTTTAGAGTTTTCTTGTCAAGTCGTTCAAAACCCTGCGCGGATTTGGCGATCAACTGAGATGGGTGGATGACCTTGTTCCTGGCTATTTCTTCGATAGCCAGATGTGAAATACGCTGAAGAGACAGGGAATTATCATCGTTGAGTTCAAATGGTTCCCCAATGGTCGTAGCGACATCCCCGAAAATCCCATCGATCTGTCGGATGGCTTTTTCCGCGGACCCAAGCCCCAAAACAAAGGGCATCATCATGGCCCTTCTTTTTGGGAACATGGAAAGAACGGGAAAAAACCACGGAGAGGTCAAATATCGATCCTCAGGAATAATGGAATATGAAATTGACACCGGAACCATAAGGGCTTTGCCCGTAGCCTTCACTCCTGATATTACCCCATGAGGAACGTATGGTTCCCGGAGAACCCCGTCTCTGGATCTCACGGTGTAGCGACTGGTTCTGGCGTAAAGCGCCTGGATTTCCCCCGTTTCAGCCAAAGCGGCGCAAAACCATGAATAAGCCCTATGTTGAACAGGTGAAAAATTCTTTTTCACCTCAAGGGTCCTAAACCCTTTCAACCAATTTGAAACCCATCCTGTAGTTATGCCGCCGGACACATGGGTCACTGGTGTTGGTAATCCGAGTTTGTTGAGCAAGCCTGAGGTGTGTGAATAATCGAAATAAGAAGAATGATTCACGAAAAAGAAAACCGGCCCCTTGAATTTCAGTATCTTGTCCTTAATCGCCGGGGGTGTTTCAGAAGAAATATCGTTGAACAGTATACTTGTGAGAAAAGTGACAATGGCCGCTGTGTTGTGAAAGTCATTTTCGTCAAACGAAACCGTCAGTTCAGCAAGCGCCTTTCGAAGCTCATAATGATCGCCCCTGGGCTCATGTTGTTGAGCCAATTGAAGCGCCCGTTCCCGGACCGCGTCCATATCGATCATTCGCGGTCTGGTTCCGGACAGGCTTCTCTGGAGCTTTTTGAACCCTTCATGTTTTTGAAAAATTTTAACGAATCTTTTCAGACGCATGATTGAATCATGACCTCAAATGAAGGGTTCGCCATTGTTTAGACTGAGTCAGTTGACTATCCCTGTTGCAGGACGATCTGTTTCCCGAGCGGGACCTCGAGGTCCTGGTCTTTGAGCTGGGCCTGTGGGTGGAGCGCTTGGCTGTACGACAGGAGGTTGCTGTCTCAATATAGAGGGCTGGCTCGATTGAGGCTGTTGCTGAGGCGCGGTAGTCGCCGGTCCTGTAGGACTTGCGACAGGCGCGCTTGGCTGAATTTGGCCCGTCGGACCAGCTATCTGATCTTGTTGACCATTTTCCTTGGACACTGGCGGCGTTTGGTTGAAATGCATAGACAGCAGCGCCTCGTTAAACAGTTGGTGAAACTTTTCCATGCTTTTGGATGGGGCGAGGCAGGAAACTCTAACAAGGGTCTGGTCCATTTTGTAAAAAACGATGACTATATCCATCCAGATTTTTGGAGTATTTTCGTAAGCCTGAATGAAAAAATAATAAGCTCCCGGAACTTCGCACTTGAATTCCCCTTCGTCGAGGATTCGAACTTCCTGTTTTTCCTTGGATGTCCCTGCGCCCTTTTGAAGGTCTGTAATGCCAGTCCGCAGTTCTTGCAGGAAAACGTTTAAAGGATCTTTCACAGGCTTGTGGGCAGCTATGTGTATCTTGGCCCTGAAATTGTCGGTCAGATCCGGATCCTGGAACACCACATAGTAGTTGCCCTGGGGTTTATCAATTTTTACCCATGTGGCAGGATATTTTATTGTGAACCCATATTCGTCGCTGCTGAACGTCTTGAAATCAGCCGCAAACGTCGATAGGGGAACCAGAAAAATCAATAACGTGACTATTGGGACCAATAATCTGCTCAATTTAACGAAATCTTTACTCATGTGGTGTGTCTCCTTTATCAAGGGACTGATCTGAACAGCGCAGAATGATAGCAACAAAGACTTTGCAGGGTCAAGCTTTTCTCAAGTTAGGCTATTTGTAAACTGACCCTCTCCATTCTATACCGATATCGAAAATTTTCGTTAGCAATAACCAGGTGGCGATCCAAAAACATGCAAAAATACCTAGTGGCGACAATAATGTGTAATACCATTTACCGTGATAATGCTTCAGGAAAATTCCGAAAGGAATTTCAATAGTGAGGATAGTCGCCAGACTCATGATAAAAAGTATTACAACACTTGGCTCAAACTCTCCACAAATAGCCATCCTTGCCCCCAAAAACAGTACCAGGCCGAATGGTAGCAGTAAAGGGGTGTAGTTTAGCCAAAACCTCATAATTTTCCCAGGCCTGTTTTCCAGACCACCGTAAAACGTTCTTCGCCAGAAACGAACCATTTCGAATATGTTATCGAAAGGTTTCGTCTTTATAAGATCGGAACGGCTGACACTCAATCTCATTCCTGAACTCTTGACAGCCCTGGCCATAGCTATGTCTTCCGTAATCTGATTTCTCAAATTCCGCCATGTCCCTACTCTTTGATAAGCCCCCGTTGTAATCATGATAAAGCAACCAGAAGCCACTGCCGCGTCTGAATGAGGATCGTTGATCGCCCTCATTGGGAAGAAATATGAAATGCCAAGCGCCATGTGAGGATACACTGTCCTCTCCAGGAAGCCCCATTTCTTAAACCCGGGGATGAGGCTGAGCATGTCCAGCTTGTTCGTCACGAAGTATTGCACAGAGCGACCGATAAGATCTTTCGACAATGAAGCGTCCGCGTCCGTGAATAACAAAATATTCCCGGAAGCCATCTCAGCCCCAGCGAACATGGCGTGGGTTTTCCCTGTCCAGTCCTCCGGGAGCGATTCCAGCCTGATGGTTTTGACCCGACTGTCCCGCTCACGTAGACGCGTCATCAATTCCCAGGTGTCATCCTGACTACGATCGTCTACGAGAATAAGTTCCAGGTTTCGATAAGTCGACGCCAAGATGGACTCGGCAGCCTCGAGAATGTTGATGGCCTCATCTTTGGCCGGAATAATGACGCTGACTTTTACTTCGGCATTTTCAGAATTCGGTTCCTGTGGCAATGAAAAAACCGAAATTTGCTTCAGTTCTCTCAAGAGCTGCGGAATTAAACGGGATATTTCCAACATCGTTAAAGCCAGAATGATAAAGGTAAAAATAAAAAACCAAATCGGCACGAGTCAACGCCTCATCCTGATTATACGCTTTGGCTCCGCTACCTTTTGAGTAATCGCCGGGTCAAGGACCATCGTGAAAAGAAGCACTATTAATCGCAGGATTTAGTCCGGATTTCAAGGTAACTCGATCCAAAGTGTGAATCAGTTCCGGATTTTTCAAGGAAATTAAACGGTGAACAAAGACGGAGTAGTTACGTGGCTTGCGGGAGGGATTAGCCACCAGAATTCTTAAAAGAGATGGGTTTCTTCACATATAACTTTTCCGCAGTGTCGAGATCCTTCTTAGCCTCTTTTGTTAACCCAAGCAGTTCCCTCAACTGAGCCCTCTTGCGGTAAAGATAAGGATTTTCGGAATCCAGCTTGATGGCCACGCCGAGATAGATAAGAGCCTCGCCCAAATGCCCGCGGTTTTCCAGACGCAAAGCCTGTTGCATGTGGATTGGCGCGTTTTTTGGGTCCGTGTCGTACACATACGGCTCTTGACTCGAAAAGCGACTCTCCGCACAAGCTGAGCGAGCAGTCGCGGCAAAATAATTGAGGGTCCCGTTCTCTAGTCCCTTGATCAAGACAGCAGGTGTAGACGTCTCTACTATCCGTCGAAAATCATACTTCTCAGGCCCCCAGAACAAAGAGTACTTTGAGGCCCCCGGGATCGGTTTCCACGAAACCAGCAGGCCCTGATCCACAACTTCAAAATGGAGATCGCCCGGTGGGTTCGGTGGTACAGCAGACATAGGTCCACCGCTCGACCCCCCGCATGACGTAAGTCCCGCAAGGGTAGACAGAAGAA
The DNA here is from genome assembly GCA_041662605.1 of Desulfomonilaceae bacterium. Lineage (NCBI taxonomy): Bacteria > Pseudomonadati > Thermodesulfobacteriota > Desulfomonilia > Desulfomonilales > Desulfomonilaceae > Desulfomonilaceae bacterium. The sequence continues at coordinate 179,292 of JBAZSD010000006.1, read as the reverse complement.
TCAGTATGTGAAAGACTCGACTATGATAAAGAAAATGTAGCACGACGACTAAACCTTTATGGATTCCTCAAGCAAAATTCGATACCGAATACTTCAGCCAAGACCAGAGAAGCATAAGCCCCCTGGATGAATTATCCTTCCTATTTTATCCATATTTCTTACTCGACACAAGGCGCGAGAAAGAAAAACATCCAGAAAATGACGCCCAACCCAGGGATAATAAGAATTCGGGTCGGGTCCTGAGGGTTTTTATGGCCCAGTTGGAGGCAAGACAAGAAGGTTTGACTGAGTCATGTTGGTGTGCTATAACGCGACGCAATGATTATATACAAGTAAGACAAATAGTTGATATCAAACATCAACATTATTTTTTAAGAAATGGAGTTAACATTGCTAACCCTTCGTAGTATTTATCTAAGTGGTTGTATTCTATTCGGGCTTCTCTTTGTTTGCCTGCCTGGCGTCCATGCGCAGCAGACACAGACAATCCCCGATGATCAAGTACTGGCCAAGATCGGTTCCAAGACGGTTACGGAAGGGGACCTGAAACAGATGGCCAACGCTGTCCCAGAGAAATTTCGCTATTATTATCAGACCCCCGAGGGTAGAAAACAGACTCTGGATTACATAGTTAATATTTACGCGCTTGCCGCTGAAGCGGAAAAGGAGGGATTGGACAAATCTCCAGACGCTCAGAAGCTGCTTGCTTTTACGCGCAACGACCTGCTCGCTCGCCTCATGCTCGACAAAATGACAAAGAGCGTTCCCGCTCCTACGGAAGAGGACGCGAAAAAATATTTCGAACAAAATAAGGCCGAGTTTTCAACTCCTGAGAGTATAAAACTCCATCACATCCTTGTCGAAAACGAAAAACAAGCTAAGGACGTCCTCGCGCGATTGAAAAAGGGTGAAAAATTTGCAGATATAGCCTCTCAGGTTTCCATTTGCCCGAGCAAGGCCAAAGGTGGCGATTTGGATTGGATGCCCAAGGGAAGTTTGGTACCGGAAATTGAGGAAGTAGCGTTCAAAATGAAAAAGGGCCAAATCGAAGGACCAGTCAAGAGCAAATTTGGCTATCACATACTCTATCTTGAGGACAGCAAGCCTGCGGAAGAGGCGTCGTTTGACCAGGTCAAAGACTACATCCTTGAGCAAATCAAGTATCAGAAACAGCAGGAACAGTATGAAAAGATAGCGGATTCTTTGAGAAAGAAGATGAATGTGCAAATCTTGTTGCCCGAAGACCCTGCCAAACCTCCGACTGCAACGCCTGGAGCGGCGCCAGGCGCTAACCCCAAGAACTGACAAAAATGGCGGCTGTGAGGCCGCCATTTTTTTTCTTGTCCAAAAAGAAATTTGAAAAGAAAGTTAACTTTCAAGTGGCACGAACATATCCTGAGCCTCCTCAACGACTTCTTTCATATCGCCCACCTGGTCGTTGACTCTCGAAAGAGCGTCCTCGGCCGTTCGTGTTTTAAGGTCTTCTTCTCGTACCATCAGAGATACCATTTCGACGAAATAATCCTCATCAAGGAGATGAATCTTCTTGAGAATATCGAGAGTTTCTTCATCAGTCACATCGATATCATCGGGTTTTAGTTCTCCTCGATCCAATTTGATAAGGAAATCAGCCGAAAATGTTTCTTCCGACTCTTCAACCAGAGTGGGTGACAATTGCGCGCCCGGTCGTATAATCTTGTCCTGGAAAGCAGAGGCCACCAATTTTATATCCAAACTTCTCAAAACCTTGGAGAATGTTTCCTCGTCTTCTTCAAGAAAACTTATCAACCAGTGATAAGCGGTTTGAGGATCAGTAACTCCCTTGGTGGAAAACAGCTCAGAATCAAGATCGAGAATAGACTGGACTCTCTCCGGTTGTACGAGAGATAAAACTCCAATATGAGTGGAACACTGGGATTTCATCAATCTAAAAAGAGTACGGTCTCCCAGTTCATCAACCAGCTTCTTGCCTTCTTCATCTCCTAATAGAAAAATTATCTCCTGGGCGTTTTTTGGGTCATGCAAAGTCTCGTTTGAAACCAGGTTTACCTGTTCCACGCGGGGGAGGGTTTCGAGCAGTTCAGACGCGTGTTTTCGGTCTGCTTTCATCAAGTCCAGTACTCTATGACCCTGTTCTGATACGGGAGTTAGATAGTTTTCCAATCGCATCGGATGCCTAGCCCTCCTCTTCGTTCCATCGAGGATCTTCTATTGACCTGACCATTTCTATAGCGCCTTCGTCGTCGCCAAAATCCTCTGCCAGCCAACCTTCTTCAGGGTCTTTATAGGCTTCTCCGAGGTTAAGTGTAACTCTTCTACGTTCTCTAGTTATCGTCATGATCTGCAACGCTTTAACAAGAGCGCCCCGTGCCTCTTCATTAGGAGTGTCCCGGAACGCAAAAATAATGTTTCTCAATTTGCCGGCGTTCGTTTTGTCCAGATCGATGCCCTTTATTTCGAGTATGGCATTGAGATCCGGCGCGTCATCCTGATTTAAAGATCCAAGTAAGTTGTCCATAAGTGTTCTGGACAAACGCATGAACCGACTCAGCGAAAATGCCAGAGTCGCCGAGTCCATTGCAACAGGGTCCTTTTCCACCAAGTTCAGGTATTCCAGTTCGTTACCCGTGTTTTCCGATACCAGTTCCTCGAAGGTTCTGAACTCAGCGCTTATCTCGGGATTGACCAGAATTTCTTCTTCCATGATTACGTCAAACCTCCCTGACACTTGGACATCATATTAAATCCTGCGCAAACATGTTGCAAGGATAGGAATTTTATACGGAGAATGGAAGAATGTAACGTTATTTCTGCAATCTGATCGTTTGCTCAACAGGAGCAAATGTAATAGCCTCTCAAAGGGATTCAGGCGCCCCCCGAAGACGCGCTCCAAAAAACATGGAGATGGCGAATTATGTTGGCCATTTATCGAACTTCACGGAGGTTTTAGAGATGATAACCGCAGGAATCGACTGTGGAGCCAAAAATACCAAATCCGTCATTTTAAAGGACGGGAAAATTATAGGTAAGGGCATGGTTTTGACCGGCTTTGAACAGGCCGAGGCTGTCAAGGATTCGTTTGAGATGGCGCTGAAGGACGCGGGCATAAACTCAGAAGATATTGAGAGCATTGGAGGCACTGGATCAGGGGCGAAATCAATCCAGGAAGCGGACATAAAAGTAAATGATATTAAAGCTATGGCGGCCGGCGCCAATTACTTTTTTCCAGACAGCCGAACAGTTGCCGACGTAGGAGCGGAAGCCTCACGAGCCGCTAAATTCGATGAAAACGGCAATGTTATAGATTTTGCTATTAATGAAAAATGCGCAGCAGGCGCTGGGGCCTTTATCGAAGCAATGGGCAGAGCGCTGGAAACTCCGCTGGCTGAGATGGGAAACCTCGCTCTTTCTTCGGATAATCCAATTCCGATGAACGCGCAATGCACGATATTTGCTGAGTCCGAGGTTGTCGGCCTTATCCATGCCAAGACTCAGAAAAAGGATATAAGCAGGGCTATCCACGACGCTGTGGCCAGTAGGATTGTGTCCATGATACGACGAGTAGGCGTAAACCCTGACATCGTAATGATAGGCGGGGTGGCGTACAACCCCGGTTTTACGACCGCTTTAAAGAGAGAACTTGGTGTTGACAGGATTTACATCCCGGATGAGCCGGAATTCGGAACGGCCGTCGGCGCCGCTGTGGTTGCGGCTAAAAAATAAAACCGGAGGATATACAAATGTCAGCGGAGAAAAAGGCGGAATTCTGGCGATGGGCGGAGGCCAACTGGGTCAACCCGGATATTCGTTGGGAAGACGCTCAGTTCATCACTCTTGGAATCGACGTAGGATCAGTCAGTTCACAGGCCGTAATAATGGCCGACGCTGAAATGTACGCATACGGAAACATGAGGACTGGATCAGATAGCCCCAACAGCGCAAGAAGCGCTTTGAAATTCGCTCTAGAGAAGACCACTTTGACCGAAGACAAGCTTGGCTATTGTATCGGCACGGGTTATGGTCGAGTTAATGTACCTATGGCCGACAGAACCGTAACGGAAATCGCGTGTCACGCCCGGGGCGCAAACTTCTTTTACGGTCCCACTGTTCGTACAGTTTTGGATGTTGGTGGGCAGGACATCAAGGCGATTCGCTGCGATGAAAAGGGGAAAGTCACAAATTTCCTGATGAACGACAAATGCGCGGCTGGGACCGGCCGAGGCATGGAAGTTTTTGCGGACCTGCTATCCGTTCCCATCGGAGAAGTGGGCGAACGATCCTACCAGGTAGATAAAGAACCTCCGGCGGTTTCCAGCACTTGCGTAGTTTACGCAAAATCCGAGGCTACCGGTCTCCTGAGAAAAGGTCTAAGCACAAACGAGGTTCTCGCCGCGTATTGCTCTGCCATGGCAGACCGAATTTACTCACTCCTGGAGAGGGTAGGGGTAGAACCTGAATTTGCCATCACCGGTGGAATGGCCAAAAATAGCGGAGTTGTCGGTAGATTGACAAAAAAGATGGGATTGGAACCGCTCAAGACCACATGGGATACCCAGTTGGCCGGGGCAGCCGGAGCAGCGTTATTCGGTTATGCTTTATGTCAAAAAGGCAAGGGTAAAGGAAAATAACTGTAAGGGCGTCACCTGGTCTAACCGTTCTTTACGCTTCAAATTTTGAAGGACTTCCACCCCATAGGAAATTAGGATGTTAGCTAACTACGGATATAGCGACGGGTCGGGAAACTATTTCATAACCATAGACACTGACAGGTGCAATGCCTGTGGCGCATGCGTCGAGGCCTGTCCAGCCCGAATTTTTCAGGTAGTTAACGAAGACCCGAATGATCCGATGAATGAGGAACCATTGGCAATAGTTGTCCCTGGGGAAAATAAGAAACTCAAATACGAATGTAGTCCCTGCAAGCCGTCTGGAGACAATAGACCTGTCCTTCCATGTATGGCGGCCTGCGAGGTGTGCGCCATCTCTCATTCCTGGTAGAATTCCATCATCTGGAGGGGAATTTAGTTGATGAAGTAGACTTGGGATTTACATCGAACGACGCGACAAAAGAATCCGGGCGCCGCTTCTGACGGGGGATGACATGTTTTAAGGTTTTATACAGCGCAGGGGGTTTACAGCCTGCGCTGCTATGTTACGAGTAAATTGGCGAGATTTTTTTGAACTTTGTCAACAATTGGGCAAGAGATTCCAAATCGTCCGATTTTCTAATATGACCTAATATACCCAAGCCTTCCGCCCGGTCATGAATAATAGACTCTTCCTGATCACAAATCACTATGATGGAAGTCATCCAATCTATCTTCAAAAATTCTTCGACTAATTTTAATCCCTGCCCTGTTGAAGGGTCATCGTGAACTATAACGATGTCAAAAGGCCCCTGTTTATGTTTTAGGAGCGCTTGATCAGACGAATGAAAAACCTCCGAAACTATTTGAAAAGATCTCAAGAGACTAATAATTCCGGAAGAATCGTACGTTCCATCAACAACAATACAAGCCCTTGCGGATTTATTTTCTTCCACGTTCATCCTAACTTTGCCAGAGCGCCTCGTAGTGTGTTTACAGCGAGGTCTGCGCAATGAGTGTGTTCTCTAGGGAGACCCCCGAGAAATTCCATCAACTGTTCAGATGTAATTTTGCCGGCGTCTTCAGGCGCCTTGCCTTCGGCCATACAGGTCAAGGCGCTGGCGCAGGCAATGGTAGGGCCGCATCCATTTGTCACAAATCCTATCTTGGAGATTGTGGGTCCGGCCATATTCACGAAAATTCCGATAGTGTCTCCGCACATTCCGCTCATGAAAGTGTATGCGTCAGCGTCATCCAGGGAGCCAAAATTCCTGGGATTGTTGAAATGATCAATAACAATAGGAGAATAAAGCTTAGCTGCGTCTTTAAGGACTAGTCCTTCTATATCATCAAAAATATCGTTCTCAGATCTCATTGAGGTTCCCCGTGTTACCTGGATGTAAAATTTCCGCCGCAACAACTTCCCGGCGTACAATTCTGCGTGGATGGATTGGATCCACAACAGCTACCGTGAGAACCCATGTGGTCGGAATTTACAGTAGGAAGCGCGGGGGCGGACAGTATACCTTGTAATTGACTTGACCCGCAGGACCTACAAGCCTTGGGGTCGGAATTACGGCCAATATCAACCAGCAATTCGCTGATTTTACCGCATTCAAGACACTTAAACTCTTTTATGGGCATTAGATAAGCCTCCACGTTATGAATCTGTCAAACATTGACGACTTCCTCGAGATGTTTGGCCTTTGAAAAATTTTCTACACTGATAAACAGGGATTTGACCCCTGGGATAGACTCAATTGTGTTTTTTATCGCTCCCGCCAAAGCATACGCCATAGGACAATTTGGCGATGATGGTCGGAAAATCACAGTCACAGCGCCAATATCATTTACTGAAACTCCCTTGATAATGCCCATACGCATTATGCTAAGCCGAGTCTCCGGGTCAATAATTTTCGTGAGCGCTGTTTTTACGTCGTTCTCCAAAAGTTCTCTTCCCATTGCTGAACCTCTGCCTATTGCCAAATGCGCTGATTTAAATTTTCCCACACTTCAACGATCGCGTCACTGGCCGGGCCGGGTCCTTCCTCAACAACTGTTCTCCGTCTAACCATTGAATCTGTGACAGCCCTATCATAAGGTATTTTTCCAGCCAATGAGATGTTCTCGGATTTGGCGAACTCCTCGATTTTCAAGGTCATGCCGGGATGGATGTCCCATTTGTTGATTACCAATGAAATAGGGATATTAAAGTTTCTGACGAGTTCCGCCGCCCTTTTCATGTCATGCAATCCGGACATAGTCGGTTCCGTGACTACTAAAACGTGGTCAACTCCAGTGATGGATGAAATTACGGGACAGCCCACGCCTGGGGCTCCATCCACAATTACTATGTCCATATTTCGCTCTTCAGCTATCATTTTTGCCTGATTTCGAACGAGGGCCACAAGTTTTCCGGAATTCTCCTCACCAGGAATAAGGTTGGCATGAACCATAGGTCCGAAGCGCGTGTTCGAAATGAACCATTTGCCGTTGAGAGTCTCTTTCATTGCGATTGCGGATTCAGGACAAAGATAATGGCACAGAGCGCAACCTTCACAAGCGGTTTGATCAACAACAAAGCTTGAGCTAATGGCGCTGTATCTGCAATTTTCTTTACAAATCCCGCAAAGTGAACATTTGTCGAGGTCTATTACGGCCTTTTTGCCTCCGAAAAAATCCTCCTGATGGATTATTTCCGGTTGGGTCACAACATGAAGGTCCGCCGCATCCACGTCACAATCAGCCAAGACTCTATTTTTAGCCAGAAAAGCGAATGAGGCCGTAATTGAAGTTTTGCCCGTTCCGCCTTTACCACTAATTACGGTTACTTCCTTCATTGGTTTACAAACTGGACCCTTTCGACGGTATACCAATAATCATTGAAATATCATCCGTCAGTTTTTTGAATTTATCAGCATACTCAGGCATCGATTCAATCAAAGGCGCTCCTTTGGCATAGCCTTCCGCTATTCTCCGATGATGGGGGATTTCCATTAACAATGGAAGGCCTTTATTCCGGCAAAAATCCTTGACACCAGAGTCACCTATGTCAGATCTGTTGATGACTATCCCCATGGGAATGCCTAACCCTTGGATAGCCTCGACCGCGATTTCAAGATCGTTAAGACCAAACGGTGTTGGTTCAGTTACCATGATTACGAAATCGGATCCCTTCACCGTCGTTATGACTGGACATGAAGCTCCAGGGGGCGCGTCAAGAATGGCGAACTTATCGCCGCTGATTTGGGTTTTTACCGCTCTTATCAGAGGAGGAGCCATTGCTTCCCCAATTCTAATTCGCCCCTGTACGAATTCCAGAGGTCCTGCCATTCCGGTTTCAACTACTCCCAAATTTCTGGGGACTTCCTGAATGGCCTTCTCAGGACATAACATTGAACAAGCCCCACACCCATGACAAAGTTCCGGGAACGCGATGACAGTTTTTCCTATTGGCACTATAGCGCTAAATTGGCAAACTTCACCGCATTTCCCGCATAAAGTACATTTTTGAAGATCCACTGACGGTACTGGCAAATTCACCGCATCAGTCGTCAGAATGGTAGGTTTAAGCAAGATGTGGCAGTTGGGTTCCTCAACGTCACAATCCAATATTTGGGCTCGATTCCCGAGAACCATCGCAAGGCTGGTAGCCACTGTCGTCTTGCCAGTGCCTCCCTTTCCGCTCGCAACCGCTACAATCATGATTGAAAATTCCTTTAGGACTTACCAGTGAGCCTCAGCGTTAGGTTTGTCGGCAAGCGGCACGTCATTTCTCTTCAGTCGTTCAACAGCCTCACGAACTGTTCCCGATTGTTCGACGCCAACTTTGATGCCGGCGGCTTCCAGGGTCGTAAACGCATTAGGACCGCAACGACCAGTCAAAAGTAGGTCAACTTTTCTGTCGGCGATCGTCTTTGCAGCCTGAATTCCAGCTCCCCGCATAGCGTTTACATTAGTAGAATTGTCAATTGCCTCAATCAAGTTGCAATCGTCATCCACTATGAGAATGAACGGGGCCCGTCCGAAACGCGGATCAATCGAGGATTCAATTGTTTTCCCCGTAGATGTCACAGCTATTTTCATTTTTACTCCCTGGGAGCGTCACGCTCCACCGCCGCCACAAACCTGGTTAGGCGCAATTATCTGCAATTTGCCCTCAAGTAATTGACCTATCACCGATCCGACGGTTTCACCTTCAGGTCCATAGTAAACGTCGATTCCAACCTCTTTGAATCCCATCAGCGGGCGCATGCCAATGCCGCCTACAATAAGAGCATTTGCTCCGCTTTGATGTAGGGTGTTTACTGGGGCAAAACAACCACCTTGAACATGCGGGGGGTTTTCGACTATGGAGACTTCCTTAATCGCTCCATCTTCGACATGAACAAGCGTGAACACATCACAATGCCCAAAGTGGCCTGATCGAGGGGCGTCTAGTCCGCCAGGGTTCATGGATGGAACAGCGACACTTTCTCTTGCCATTTTACTACTCCTTATAAATCCGAATTATTTTTTAGTATTACCGTGCTTCGGTAAATTGCTCGAGATATAACTCTATAAATCATCCTCGCCATATCTCTGTCTCAACTTTTCTCGCCAATTCTCTGAAAGCTTCTGCCGACGACCCCGTAGGATCCGCGGATTCAATAGTGATGCCGGCGTCACCACCGGTAACAATCTGGGGATCAATAGGAATTACTCCAAGAAGAGGCACACCAAGTTCAGTAGCGGCTTTGGCGCCTCCACCCGTCTTGAACAAATCCACGACGCCTTTACAATGCGGGCATACCAATCCGCTCATGTTTTCAACTATGCCGAGCGTCTTCATTTCAAGGGTTCGTGCGAAGATCACGGATTTCCTTGAATCTAGAAGGGCCACCTCCTGAGGCGTGGTTACTATGATCGCCCACAGCGGTTGTCCTAGTAACTGTGCGATACTCAATGGTTCATCTCCGGTCCCCGGTGGCAGATCAACAACCAGATAATCCAGGGGTCCCCAGTCTACATCGGAAAGAAATTGTTGAAACAGCGAATGTTTCATCGGTCCTCTCCAGACAACCGGAGTATCGGGGTTGTCCAACATGAACGCCATTGATATTACCTTGAGATTCTCACCGGCCTGGACTGGAACAAGTCCGTTTGGTCCCATACTGGGAACAGAGGCGTTCAGACCCAGCATCTTGGGGACGTTGGGCCCATGGACATCAGCGTCAAAAAGGCCTACGGATCTTCCCGACCTTGCTAATGCCACCGCAAGGTTGACGGCCACGGTAGATTTGCCTACTCCACCTTTCCCGCTCATAACGGCTATACGATATTTTATTTTTGAAAGCGTGGTCTGCAAAATTTCTTCGGCATGTTTCGCTTGGGCGGCTGAATCGCAACTTGAGGCTGAGCCGCAAGTTCCGCACGTCGCATCAGATGAACATTCAACTTTTTCCGACATAATTTTCCTCAGATGATTTTTCTTTGGCCCAGAACCAACTATTGGACACTTAAATCGCTTGATGAATATAATGAGGCTGCTAGACTTCTCGGATTATTAACGCTTACCCAAAGGATCCGAACGGTTAAGCAGCCCCGAAAAAGTACAATAATTACTATTGCGTAAGGTCGCAAGCACGGGACGTCAAATTCATTTCCTACCGATACACCGTTCAGTTCAGGATTCTTTTTGATCCGACGTCTGAAACTGTCCCTGTCGACCGATTCCTGCGCTTTGGCCCCATTGTTTTCCTCGGCGACAATCCCTGGAGGTACCGCCACGGCCGGCGCCCCCATACGTAGAAGAACCCTGAGTATCATTCTGGCCGGAATTCAGACATCGACCGCGTTTTCCTCCGGTCATTGGGCCCTGATCTTCTGGACCCGTTCTATCGAAACGGGGCATGTTAATCGTCCTTTCCATGTGTTATTAATAGACCAATAAATTTGAATGGGATAGACTTTCAGTCAGTTTTAATTAATTCGATGCGTCTATCATTCTTTGTACTCTCTAATTATGATTTATAAAACATCATTGTACCAAACACAAGAGGTGTTTCAAGCTGTCACAGACATGATTGTACTTATCTACAAAGTATTTTCAACGAATTAGGGTTAAATTACAACTATTTACTTTTCAATAAAAATATTTTGCTGTTATTTGGCAGCAAAGGTTATTATGTATTTTTAGTCATATTCAAACTAGATCAAATGGAGCTTAAATGCCGTCGTCGATCCTCAAAAAATTTTTGGTCACTGGGGGGGCCGGCTTCATAGGAAGCCATCTCGTGGAAGGTCTCCTGGAAAAAGGGCATAATGTAAAAGTCCTGGACAATTTTGCAACGGGCAAGAAAGAAAACCTCAATCAGTTGGGCAATGGTAGGTATGTTCCCGGCCGTGATTTTGAAGTAATTGAAGGGGACATCAGGGATTTCCAGACCGTCTTGTCAGCAACAACCGGGGTCGATGGAGTTTTTCATCAAGCCGCTCTCGGGAGCGTTCCCAGATCGGTGGCTGATCCTCTGACAACACAGAACGTTAACGCCAATGGAACTCTAAATGTGTTCTGGGCTTCTCACAAAAATCACGTTTCGAGGGTGGTTTTCGCATCTTCTTCATCCGTGTACGGCTCTAGTGAGGCGCTTCCGAAAAAAGAAGGCGTTGAGGGGCAGCCATTGTCTCCATACGCTCTCACAAAAAAAATCAATGAGGAACACGGAAAACTGTTCACAAGTCTTTATGGCCTGGATACCATGGGGTTGCGTTATTTCAACGTGTATGGTCCCCGCCAGGACCCGGATTCGGAATACGCCGCTGTTATACCGAGATTTGTGACCCGTTTGTTGTCTGGAGTCTCCCCGATCATCTACGGAACTGGTCTTCAAAGTAGAGATTTTACTTTTGTAAAAGATGTGGTGATGGCAAATGTCGCCGCAATGGAAGCCCCATCCGGAGTGTGCGGCGCGTCGTATAATATTGGGCGGGGAGACCAGATAAATTTGCTGGAACTGCTCGATAACCTGAAACGTCTCCTGTCGGCTGACATAGAACCTGTATTTGAACCCGCTCGCCAGGGAGATGTCATGCACTCATCCGCTGACGTTGCTCTTGCAAAAGAGAAATTGGGGTTCCAGGCCGAATGTGAATTACCAAAAGGTTTGGAAGCGGGGATAGAGTATTACAGAAAAATGTCAGGTATATAAATCGCGACTTGTTGAGGGGATTTCTGATTTATTCCAAAAAAGAAAGAAAATGTCCGACCCTAACCCCTGAACCCTCAGTCGGACATACAACTACTGGATATTATCCAGAAAATTAATTTTAAAAAGTATGAAATGACAATACATAGAAGATTCACCTTTGTCAAACTAGAAAACACTTTAATTACAATATGATAATAATGTCAAAGGGATTAAGACAAACCTAATATTAATTTCTAGCTTGTGCTTGAGTTAGACCTTTTGCTTGGGCTTGAGTAAACCTGATGGTATTAACAAATGAGCGGCTTTCAAAAGACCGCTCTTTTTTTCTGTAATGGTTTTTGTTGATCCAAAAACGTACGTTCAAGTCGGAGGCTTTGTTTGTCTAGATGCGGAATACTTGTTCTAACGACCACGTACCCTTCTCATCAAGGCGACTGGCAAGGGGCCTTTATACATAGTCTCATTCTGGCCATTCGGAGAAAGGGGTTCGAAGTCACAGTCCTGGCGCCGTCAAACGGAGAACGTTACGGAAACCACACGCTGGATGGTGTGCAAGTCATGCGGTTTGGGTATTTCTGGCCCCGTTCATTGGAACGTCTCACGATAGGAGCCGGGGGGATTCCTGAGAATATTTCCAAGAGTTTTCTGGCAAAGTTCCAGATTATACCGATGACGCTTCTGTTCATTGTCCGGGCCTTGATATTGTCAAAAAAGGCGGACATCATCTATTCAAACTGGATAGGCGCCGGATTTGTGGGCGCCGTTGCGGGTACGATCACAGGAAAACCGATGGTTGTTTCTTTCCGGGGAGATGACGGTTACCTGGCGCGTGACAGAACACTTTGGAGATTAGCGACCAAATGGGTAATCAAAAAGTCGGCCTATGTCACCGCAGTAAGCTCTGAACTTATTAATATCATGAAAGATTTGGGAGCGGATGCACAAAGGTTGAGCACCCCTCGTTTTGGAGTTGACAGCGAAATATTTTATCCGAATTGCGAAGTCAGGCAGAATCGGGGCAAATTGAAAATAATTTTTGTCGGAAGTCTGATTCCCAAGAAAGGTCTGCAAGATTTGATAGAAGCTATGACCTCGCCGCAATTCGCAAACACGGAGCTTATCATTGTTGGGGATGGCTACTATGGTCCGGAGCTGAAAAAGTTGGCGAACCGGAAACTAAATGGTCGCTGTGTTGAATGGATGGGCATAGTTCCTCCGGTTAAAGTGGGTGAGGTCCTTCGTGAGTCTGATATTCTTGTATTGCCAAGCTATACGGAAGGAAGTCCTAACGTTATAAAGGAGGCCATGGCTACTGCATTGCCAGTGATAGGAGCGAGAGTGGGGGGAGTGCCTGAACTTGTGGATCACGGGCGGACCGGATTCCTGTACGAGCCCGGCGCCATAGAAGAACTGCGGGACTATCTTGGGAAACTTGTGGAAGATAAAGACATGCGCCTGCAAATGGGGATCAGCTCAAGACGAAAATTAAATGAAGCAGGGTTGGATTGGGACTCGACAGCAGAGGATTTTGAGAAGATATTTCTATCTACATTGAAAAAGGTTCATGAAAAAAAGCGTTTACATGGATAACCCGGTCAGGTCTTTTCCAAAGCCCCCTTCAAAGCTCTTGCAGAGAAACCACAGATCGTATAGGACACATCGTAAAGGATTCAACTGTTGAATCTGAAATTCAGGCGGCTTTCGATATTGTAGAGTATTATTGGAGAAATCCACTATGTCCGAGCGGCGCACGTTTCCAATTGTCATCGCTCTGGCCATTTTGTTATGCGGCTTTTCCGGGAAAAGCACCGCGGAACAGATTCGGTCTACGAGAGAACTCGACAAAACAAAAACTGAAATAAAATACGATAAACCTGGGGTCCGAAACGAAAACGTTAGAAAGGAATCTAAATACGACAAGAAGTTAAAGAAGTCGGATCGTAAGGTTCCCATAGGCAGACCTGAGTTGAAACCGGAATTTGCTCGGCCTGACCGAGCGCCTGGTCCGCCTCTTAGAGATAATTCTAACGGTGATGACAAGAAAAAGTGAAAATAGGCCAAGCGTTTGAAACGAACTTATTTGTTCTGATAGAATTGAATTCACAGTAGGGTGATTAAGATGTGGGAATATACAGAAAAAGTTAAGGAACATTTCTTCAAACCAAGAAACGTAGGAGCCCTGACTGACGCCAATGCGGTAGGAGAAGTCGGTTCGCTGGCTTGCGGTGACGCCCTCAAACTTTTCCTCAAAATTGATCCTGAAACTGACAAAATTGTTGACGCAAGTTTTCAGACATTCGGTTGTGGAAGCGCAATAGCGTCGAGTAGCGCATTAACCGAAATGATTAAGGGCAAAACGGTTGAAGAAGCCCTCAAAATAACAAATCAAGATATTGCGGATTACCTTGGAGGTCTTCCAAAAGAGAAGATGCACTGTTCCGTGATGGGCCGGGACGCATTCCAGGCGGCAGTAGCATGTTACCGTGGCGATAAAGCCCCTCGCGAACAGATGGAAGGGGAATTGGTCTGTGAGTGTTTCGGGGTTACGGACGACCAGATACGGCGAGCTGTGAAAGAAAACAATCTTTCTACCATCCAGGAGGTAACGGATTATACCAAAGCCGGAGGAGGGTGTGGATTGTGCCATGAAAAAATAGAAAGAATCATCGCAGAAGTTAAAGGCGCAAACAAAACCTCTCAGCCTTTGAGCGCCAAGCTCCGAAAAACAATGACCAATATTCAGAAAATAGCCAAAATTCAGGAAGTCCTTGAAAAAGAAATTAGACCAAGCTTGAATCAGGATGGTGGAGACGTTGAACTCATAGACCTGGAAGGTGATGTCGTTAAGATCGCTTTACGAGGTCTTTGTTCTTCCTGTCCGAGTTCGTCCCTCACGAAGGCAGGCATTGAAAGTAAACTTCGGGAGTTGGTCTATCCTGATCTGGTCGTGGAAGAGGCGCCCCAATGAAAACCATTTACCTGGATAACAATGCGACAACCCGTGTCGCTGATGAAGTCTTTGACACCATAAGACCCTTTTTTACGGAGCGTTATGGAAACCCATCGAGCATGCACTTTTTTGGGGGAAGTGTGGGCAGGGAAATTGTAGCGGCCAGGGAGAGCATGGCTGAACTTCTGGGCGCTTCTCCTCAGGAAATTGTGTTTACATCAGGAGGCACCGAATCGGATTCGACCTCGATCCTGAGCGCTCTCAGTACCATGCCTGAACGGCGGGAAATCGTTACCACAAAAGTTGAGCATCCAGCCGTCCTGAACCTGTGTAAGCACCTTGCCCGGACTAAAGGGTACACCGTCAGATGGCTCTCAGTGGACAAACTCGGCATGCTTGACATGGAAGAAGTCAGGAGAGTCATAACAGACAATACCGCCATTGTTTCGGTGATGTGGGCTAATAACGAAACAGGAGTCATATTTCCTATAGAGGAAATTTCTGAGATCGCGGCCGCAAGGGGCGCATTGACCCATACGGACGGTGTTCAGGCAGTTGGAAAGATCCCGATAAATCTTGGTAAATCAAATATAAATTTCCTTTCTTTGTCCGGGCACAAACTTCACGCTCCAAAAGGCATAGGCGCTTTGTACATAAAGAGGGGAACACGTTTTTCCCCATTTATGATCGGCGGACACCAGGAGTTCAGCAGACGAGGAGGGACGGAAAATGTTCCAGGGATAGTTGGTCTTGGTTGCGCTGCTCGTCTGGCGACAAAGAACTTTAAAGAAGAGAACACCCGCGTCAAAAACATGAGGGACCGCCTACAATCTGGACTACTGGAGAAGGTGTCTCAATCGAGGGTAAATGGTCACATCGAAGCTCGACTCCCAAATACTTTGAACATTGGTTTTGAATTTGTGGAGGGCGAAGCCATTCTCATGAGAATGGACGAGAAAGGTATTTGCGCTTCTTCGGGGTCGGCCTGTACTTCGGGTTCCCTTGAGCCGTCCCATGTGCTCCGGGCTATGGGTGTACCCTTTACAGCGGTTCACGGCTCTATAAGATTTTCTCTCTCCCGATACAACACGGAAGATGAAATCGAATACGTCATTGAAGAAACTCCCAAGATCATATCGACTCTCAGAGCCATGTCCCCATTTAATGTGGAGAACATGAACACCGCATGTATAGTTCAGTAAAGATCCAATAGCCTATTATCATAACAAGGGAACGCTTCATAAAATGTGTAACGATACTCATTCAGGAAGCGGAATACAAAATAATAGCGGACATCATAAACGAAGAGCCAACTGCAAAACTCCCTAAAAAATGAAGTGATTGTAGTGTCTGTAGTGTCAATTGGGCCTCGTTAGGACAATATACAAGAAATTGTAATGAATCATTCATTCTAATTTTGTCAGCTTGGTTCACATTATCCACGTTTTTCGGCGCACCTACCATGTTCACAGTTCCTCCAGTCGCATGTTCCCTAGCCTGGCTCTTTTGTTTGGACCCTCTTGTCCTTAAGTATCCGCCGTAGCATAGGAAGATAACGATTGGCTAAAATCAGCTAACCTCTCAGTACATTAAAAGCAAGTATACGGATGAGAAGAGAAGACTCACTAGGGTTATCGGCGCCGCCTCTTTCACGAATTGCCCGAATGTTATTTTATAACCGGCCTTTTCCGCTATGCCTGTGGTAACAACGTTGGCCGACGCTCCGATTATGGTGCCATTACCCCCAAAACACGCTCCCAGAGCAAGCGCCCACCACAGAACACCCGATTCAGCCCCCGGAATGGACTTGTTCAGGAACGCTATGATCGGCAACATGGTTGCGGTATAGGGGATATTATCAACTATGGCCGAGGCTATGCCTGATACCCATAATATGACTATGATTGCTACCCATAGTCTACCTTGGCAGACATCCTTTATCGAGTCGGCCAGGACCTGTAGAATTCCAGTATGTTCGGCAGCTCCTACGACTATGAACAGCATAATAAAAAAGACCAGCGAAGGCCATTCAATCTCCTTCTCAAGCATTTCAACTATGTCCACCTTGCAAAGGAGAACTACAATAGCTGCTCCAAAAAGGGCCGCAACAGACACTTCCATGTGGAACATGCCGTGCAGGACGAACAGAGTGATAACCCCAAGGAGCACTGCGCCACCGAGGGTTAGCAGTTTGCTGTCGGTGATCTTGTATTTCTCTTTCAGAAAAGCAATCATCTTCGGCGCGTCTTCTACCTTGGCCCGGTGATAATCTTGTCCATAAATGAGTTTGTTGTAAATGATCTGGGCGAGCAGGACAACGATTACGACCGGAGCGAGATTTATGACAAAATCGTTGAATGTAAGGCCTGCGTAAGAACCGATCATGATATTGGGCGGGTCACCGATCAGCGTAGCTGTTCCTCCAAAGTTGGAGGCAATTATTTCGGGCATTAGAAATACAAAAGGCGAGACTTTCAAGATTAGAGCAATTTCCAAGGTCACAGGGGTGAGTAACAGCATGGTGGTTACATTGTCCAGGAAAGCGCTACAAATGGCTGTTACTACACAGAGCACGGAAGAGAGGAGAAATATTTGACCTCTAGCTACTTGGAAGGACTTATAGGCCAGCCACTGAAAAACACCGGAACCTTTCAATACTCCAACTATTATCATCATGCCCATCAACAGAAAGATAACGTTCCAGTCGACAGAATGTAATGCTTGGTCCCATGTCAGGATGTTGTAAGCCTCATCAAAGTGACCCAAAGTATGAGTGATCAACAGAACCAGGGTCGCTCCAAGGAAGGCGGCGAGGGTCCTATGGAGGATCTCGAACGCTATGAGCGCATAGACGCCGAGAAATACAACCAATGCTATCCAGAATGCAGACCCCTGCATTCTCTTCAGTTGAACGGTAGCGTTGGCGCTCCACCTGTGAACACCGTCCTCTGACACTCCCACATCCAGGATTTTTAAAGTTGTAAGTCCGGATGGTTTGAAACTGGGGCGATTGACCTTCACTTCCCATTTGCCGGATTTGATTTTGTCTTCCGCTAAGGGTATTTCGATACGGAACAGGCCATTCTTACCGGTTGAATATTCTTTTTCGGCTCCAACCCCATGACCTGCAGCGAGGAATGGTTTGCCATCAAGATACGGCAAGACGTTTGCCTCACTAAGGGCGTTTCCGGCTGAATCGAGTATCTTGCCCTGGATCACCAGCGTATCTTTGGCTAAGTCTGTTTTTTCCGCTGAAGATAACCCCGAAATAGATACAATCAGGCATATTATGGTAAAACAAAGAATTGAATGACGCCTCATGGTGGATTCCTCTCTGTATAAACTCGACACATGGCGCCCCGCGAGCGGAGTTACAACACAGATTCAACATCAAACCAATTTACTGTTGTTACAAAAACGCCAGGCACAAATTAAACAGTAGGTAATGAGCAAGATGGGCGCCATGTCGAAACAGCGAGAGAAACACGATTAAAAGCTCTGGTATATTGATAGGTTATTGGATAGTCTGGGGAGACGCGAAATTACGATCTATAGTGACATCGAGGAAGCTGTCTTAAATCTCTGACATACAGACGATGATCAAAATAATGACTTCGATTATTTAGGAATTTCAAGTGTCATATCAGCGGCGTTTAATTCCCGTGATTGCGCTCGCCACGTTCACTATCGTTTCGAAGATGTCTATACAACGAATCACGAGATATTCCGATGGACCTGGCGGCGGCGCTTCGGTTACCGCCGTTGCGTCTAATGGCTTCAACACAAATTGACCTTACTACGTCTTTTGTTAATTCGCTTAATTTTTTGCCTGGGGTCAAATCGACACGGAGAAACCATTCTTTGGTTTTCAGATCCGGCGATGGCACATTGAGCTTCAATTGGCCACTCTGCCAAAGTATGAGCCCTTTCTCGAGCACGTTTCTTAGTTCGCGAACATTGCCAGGCCAATCATAAAGGGTCAGTTCCTTGAGAGTCTCCCTATCCAGTCTCGGGATTCCCGACAAATTCATCTCCATGGCCACCTTGGCGATGAGGTCGCGAGAAAGCATAGGGATATCTTCAATACGATTGCGGAGAGGTGGCACTAATATCGGGAACACGTTGAGTCGATAAAATAGCGCTTTGGAAAAGCGGCCTGCAGCGACTTCCTCCTCCAGATCTCTGTGTGTGGCGGCCACTATTCGAGCGTCGACACGTACGTTTCTTTCACCGCCAAGCCTGTGAAACGACTTTGTATCCAGAAAGACAAGGAGTTTAGATTGGAGTGATGGAGAGAGTTCGCCAATCTCATTGAGCAACAAAGTCCCACCTTCGGCAAGCTCCAACAAACCCCTTTTTCGACTTACGGCTCCAGTAAAGGCCCCTGATTCGTGACCGAAAAGCTCGGACTCAGCTAATTCATGGGGCACTGTGGCGCAGTTTATTGTAAGGAAACGGCTCCCGGATCTTTTCGAATGATCGTGAACCCATTTTGCCAAATGATCTTTTCCTGACCCGCTTTCTCCCTGCAATAAGACGATGCTGTCTTTAGACGCCGCCTGACTCGCCAATTCCATCGTGTCCTTCATGGCCTCAGATCGGTAACCGTATGAATAAATGCTTGATTTCGGCTCAGGTGGACGTCGTTCAGTCACGTTTCGACAAATTCCGCACACACCTACGATGTTCCCGGAGCTGTTCCTGATCGGTACCCGGATATCGTGAAATATGAGTCTCTCGCCCTTTACTACGACGGCGTGTTCATCCTCGATCGTTTCCCCGGACAGGACACGCATATCCCATTCACGAATCCGAGTTCCAACATCATGGCCGTAAATTTGTTCTGAAGTACATCCAACTATCTCGGAGGGCGGAAGCCCGAAGGTATTCCCCATGGCTGGATTCACATCTGAAAATTTCAGGTCTTTGTCCTTCGTGAAAATAAGGTCCTGCACTGATTCGAAAAGCGAACGATATCGCTCAGCAGATCTGAGCAGGTTTGCCGAGGCCGGTTCGTTTTCTGTCATTCCCGCTATAACAGCGAAAAGAACTGAAGAAGCGCCGTTAGATACACGTAATGCTCGCACAGTGGCGGACACAGGCAGGCTGTATTTTCTGGGAACTACTGTTTCGAATGACACGATTTGTTCCGAAACGACTTTGGCCAGAGTCAAATCCAGTTCTTTCCATCCATCGAGATTACTGATTTTAAGGCCTATAATTTCCTCAGCCTTGTACCCGGTCATGGACAAGAATCCCTGGTTTGTCTTGGTAATAAAACCATCCTGGATAATGAGTATCCCGTCGAAAAGAATATCTACGACCTGGACAAATCTTGACCAGTTTTGGGCAAGGGTTTCGGAAATGGAATCAGGAAGGGAAGTCTCTTTGAGCCTACTTTGGCTCGATGCGTTCCCATTGACTTGACTTGCCTGAATATTGGGATTCGCCTTGCTTTTTGGTCTTGACATCGGTCGATCTCCGGCAATTTGTTTTAATTTTCCGGTTTTCACGAAACGGGCTTATGATTAAGCTCTAGGTTGTGTACCATGTATCGATCTAGCAGACAAGCCATATAATGAAATAGTGTCAGATTATCAATACACCCATGTGATAACATTTCTGTGATATCTAAGTCCTCGAAGTCAAGATCTATTTACCCAGGTCCAGTTCGATGATGTCTATGCTCGGATAATTTATTCTGAAATCAATTGTCATAAAAACCTTACACTACCTCCAGTCCTCCCATACCCGAATCGGATTAAATGTATTCCGCTCACGTTTCGCTAAAAAAGTTTCCAATTGGAGCGTTTGAGATTGGAAATCGCCGCAACAAAAAAGACGAGGGAAATAAGATCTTCCCTCGTCTTTACGCTAGGGGCGCTATGATTCCGGAACTGATACGCTCGGCCCCTGTCTTTAGAAGAATCAACAGCCTCTCCGATAAATCGTCGAGGCTGATGAATCAGGTTAGTGCTTCAAAACGTCAGCCACCCCAATACCTGTGTTCTGCCGAACGTACAGTTCGTCAAAAGCGTCTTCCTCCTTCTTGCTCCTGAATAAAAGGGCAAAAAGGACAGCGGAAAGGAAGCCAATAGGGATTGAAACTATTCCCGGATTCTTGAGTGGGTATAATGGCTTATCCAAACCCATCATGGATGTGCCGTCTTTGTTGCTTTCATACTGGATTTTCGCTTTGGCGAGAATCGTTTTCTCCTGGTCGGTTAACGCAGTTCCGGAAGCCTGTTTTTTCTCCAGTTCAACCGAGATCTTTTGGGCGCCGGCCGCAATTGCCTTTGGATACTGCATATTTGGGGACACTAGCACGAGCAGGATCGAAACTGCGGTTCCGACCATTAAACCGGCCACGATGCCTGCTGTGTTGAACTTACGCCAGAAAAGGGAAAGAACCACAACCGGCAGGTTCCCTGAGGACGCGACGGCAAACGCCAGAGCGACAAGATGCGCTACGTTCTGGCCCTCCGCCAACATTGCGATTATTATAGCAACAGCCCCGACAATTACGGAAGTGATTCTGGCCGCTTTCACCTGTTCGTGCTGGTCAGCGTGACCGTCTTTGATTATGTTGACATATATGTCATGAGAAATAGCAGCGGAGGCCGCAAGGACAAGCCCTGAAACGACGGCCAGAATCGTTGCGAACGCGACCGCGCACAGAAACGCGAGCAGGAAATCTCCAGCGAACGGAGCGATCTGATTTCCAAGCATCTGCGCTAGCAACATGTTCGCCATGTTTCCGCCCGCGTCTACCTGGTGGATGATCTGCGGGCTGACATTTATGGCTGCGCCGAAACCGAGCAAGGTGGTCAGGATATAGAATGCCCCAATTATAAACATTGCGATGATGACCGATTTTCTAGCAGCCTGGGCTGTGGGCACCGTGAAAAAGCGCATAAGGATGTGAGGCATCCCCGCTGTCCCTAGCACCAACGCCATTCCAAGTGAAATCTGATCCCAAACGTCCTTGAGGAGTAGGCCCGGTTCGAGGAACCGCTGGCCGTAATCAAAGCCGGCTTTAGGTATCGCCTCTTTAAGAAGATTTATCTGAACCCAGCTTTTAATTTGAGTGTTGGTGGCTATGTCGGTAAAAAACTGAATCGGGTTGAAACCAGCTTTAGCCAAAACCAAAAGACAAAGGACGCATGCGCCGGTCATCAAGAGACCGGCTTTGATAATCTGAACCCACGTTGTCGCTATCATCCCGCCGAAAACAACGTAAATAATCATCAGTGCGCCTACGCCCGAAATCGCTATCCTGAAAGGTATACCCAGGAGCAGTTCAATGAGCTTGCCTGCTCCGACCATCTGAGCCGTGAGATAAAAGGTCGAGACAGCGACTGTTGATATGGCGGCTGCGGCCCTCACCGGTTTGGGGTTCGATCTGAAAGACAGGATGTCACCCATTGTGAACTTGCCGGCGTTTCTGCAGGGCTCGGCCACGATCAACAAAACCGTGACGTAAGCGACGAGCCACCCTACCGAGTACATAAAACCATCATACCCGTAAAGCGAAATGAGTCCTGCGATGCCGAGAAACGAGGCCGCAGACATGTAGTCACCGGCGATGGCCCACCCGTTTTGTGTCCCGGTGATAGCGCCACGGGCCGCATAAAAATCCGCCGTTGTTTTGGTCCGTTTTGCGGCCCAAACGACTATCCCTAGAGTGATGCCCACGATTATGACAAATAATGTAATCGTTATAGCCCTGTTAGCCTTAACCTTGTGAGGTTCAGCGGAAGGGGCCTGGGCTGTGATTGCTGAAGCTATAAAGCTTTCAGGACTGGCCAGGCTCGTATCCGGCAAAAAAGAGTAAATTGCGACGCCCATGGCGAGAGCCGCTAACATGATAACGAAAAATTTCTTCATTGCGCCTCTCCTCCTTATCGCAGTTTCAATTCATCAAGAAGTTCGTTGGTTAACCTGTCCGAAACACGACTGGCCCACGAAGCGTAATATAACGCGATCCCCCAGGACACAAAGAACTGTGAAAGAGCGAATAAGTAACCGAAATTAATGTGGCCGATTAACTGAACACTGAAAAGGCCCTGCGCCGAGCCTGCGCCGATGGGTAGAAGAAAATAATAAATGTTAGAGAAGATCCACCACCCGAAGAGAAAGCTGGTTTTTCTGCGGTGCAATTCGGCGAACTTGGGGTTCCTCGCAATTGCCGCCCAATCTGTTTGTTGCTGCGCCACGGTACAATTCTCCTTCCTCTTGTCTAAGAATTAAAGGACAGAGAAGCCTCAGACTTCCCTTTTAGCCAGACGTTCGTCAAAAAACAGCCAGCGGTGTCCTCATGATTAGCGGGATAGAACTCGTCCACTAAATGAAGACGCCATTGAGCCAATTAATTTAAAAAAGAACTAAGTTGTTTGTGTCCTGAAGAGGCAATAATAAACGATAAAACAATGAAAGAGGTGTTTGCCCGCTGTTGCGTCCTACGGTGGAGATCTCCCGTTGATCAACACCAAAAAGTGATTTCTATCAAGAAGACTCATGGGAAGTTTTTCAAAACCATTTTTTCTGTGGGGCCTTAAAGGGCGAGCAGCCTTCAGGGCCTCATTGACATTTACTGAGTACGATAAGAAACGCTGCCTGTACTTATCTGGGATCGTGGACACTGGTGATCTGAAGAGTGACAAAAAAGGAAGGAATTCAAGACTAACGACATGAATAGTCGATTTGGTTCCGGGTAATACCCCCCCGGGCGTCCTTGTAAGGATGGCTGAGAATAAATCTCGAACCTTTGACGTTAAAATGGACGAAAATTTAGTTTCACGCGTTTTAATACGATAACGGCTGAGTTCTGAAGCTACTGAAATTAAGTAACAATTAATTGACTGGATCAATTGTAAAACAAAGAAACGTATTCTGCGACC
Source organism: Desulfomonilaceae bacterium (assembly GCA_041662605.1). Classification (NCBI taxonomy): domain Bacteria; kingdom Pseudomonadati; phylum Thermodesulfobacteriota; class Desulfomonilia; order Desulfomonilales; family Desulfomonilaceae; species Desulfomonilaceae bacterium. Next base: position 155,666 of record JBAZSD010000006.1, on the reverse strand, counting down.
CGTAGCGCAAAATAGTTTCCAAATGGCGTGATCAATTGGCGGTCGTCGACACACTTGAGCGGCTCCTAGGGCAAATCGGTGGTTAAAGGGTTGCAGCCTAAAAACAGGAACCAGTTGTCTATGATTAACCGAACTTCATTAAGTCTTGTTTCGGCGACGCGAAACAGGAAATGCCCGGTCAAAATCAGTCGAGGTCAAACAAGTTGTCAAACGGCTAGGTTATATTTTGAAACTGACGTGTGAGGATGTCAGTGCGACATAAGTTAATTTGGTTCTAGGCTCTCTGTCAACTCAAATTTTTGAGTCCGATTAATATCCCATTATTTTGAGTGGTTACAGACATCATATAGATAGAAGAACGAGTCTCAGAAGAATTTCCAAAAAACACTTGCGCTAATCAAACAAAAAACGTAATCATTGAATCCTCATCGCATAGCGGCTTTATACGCCAACACGGCGTTATACATAGTATGGCTTGGATCGTTAAGAATCCTGATTCTGATTTTTACTCATACGCCGGTTCTTTCAAACCAATCAGACGCGGGGGCCGCTTCTCGAAGCAACAGCTTGATTTACAAAATCCGAAAGGGATTGAAATCTATAAATGCGTCTCGGGGGTACATCATGACCTATGCGGAAGCTTACAAGGAATCTCTGGAAAGTCCTGAAACCTTCTGGGGAACAGCGGCCGAAGCCATCGACTGGGACAGGAAATGGGACATTGTTCTGGACCGTTCAAATCCTCCCTTCTACCGATGGTTCAAAGGCGGCGCTTTGAACACCTGTTTTAACGCTGTTGACCGCCACGTTCAACGCGGTAGGGCTGATCAGGACGCTATAATTTACGACAGCCCTGTCACCGACACATTGCAGAAGATTTCATATGGAGAATTACAGAGCCGTGTAGCGAAAGTTGCAGGTTTGCTGGTCGATTTGGGGGTCAAAAAGGGTGACACCGTTCTGATTTACATGCCGATGATTCCTGAGGCGGTGATTTCCATGCTCGCCTGCGCGCGTATCGGCGCAGTGCATTCAGTCGTGTTTGGGGGATTTGCTCCCAAGGAACTCGCTGTCCGCATAGATGACGCAAAACCTGATGTAATACTGTCAGCGTCCTGTGGAATTGAGGTCAAGAGAGTCATCCCCTACAAGCCTTTGCTGGACGAGGCCATTGAAATCGCGCTGCATAAGCCGACCAAATGTGTGATCTATCAAAGACCGATGGCGCCGGCGGACCTCAAGCCGGCGAGAGATTTTGACTGGAGCGAAAAAGAGGCGTCGGCTCAGCCTGTTGGTTGTGTGTCCGTTGAAGCGACCGATCCTCTATATATTTTGTACACATCAGGCACCACCGGGAAACCAAAGGGTGTTGTGCGTGACAATGGCGGACACGCGGTAGCCTTGATGTGGAGCATGAAGCACATTTACAATATTAGTCCGGGCGAAGTTTACTGGGCCGCGTCCGATGTAGGCTGGGTTGTAGGACATTCATACATAGTCTATGCCCCACTGTTTATGGGCGCTACCACTATACTTTATGAAGGGAAACCTGTCGGAACTCCTGATCCGGGAGCTTTTTGGAGAGTGATTTCCCAGCACAAGGTAAAGGCTTTGTTCACAGCTCCTACCGCAATTAGAGCTATAAAAAGAGAAGATCCCAAGGGCGCATTTCTAAAACAACATGATCTCTCCAATTTTGAGACTCTTTTTCTTGCTGGAGAACGCCTCGATCCGGACACGTATTTCTGGGCTACGGATCTGCTGTCCCGTCCTGTAATCGATCATTGGTGGCAGACGGAAACAGCGTGGGCCATTGCCGGCAATTTCAAGGGTCTCGAGTCGTTCCCGACAAAAGCCGGTTCGGCTACAAAGCCCATGCCTGGATACAATATAAAAATTCTTGATCCAGCCACCGCTGAAGAATTGGGGCCGAATCAAAACGGGGTAATCACGGTAAAACTTCCATTACCGCCTGCTAATCTACCCACACTTTGGAATGATGACAAACGTTTCGTCGAATCATATATGAACCCATTCCCTGGCTACTATCTGACCGGCGATGGGGGTTATATTGATGAGGACGGATACGTGTTCGTTATGGGCCGAATCGATGATGTCATAAATGTAGCTGGTCACAGACTCTCAACGGGTGGAATGGAGGAGGTCCTTGCCAGTCACCCGGATGTGGCGGAATGCGCTGTTGTAGGAGTGGCCGATAACCTGAAAGGCCAGGTTCCTGTCGGACTTGTAGTGCTCAAGGCAGGGGTAACGAAACCCAAAGACCAGATCATTGAGGAAGTCGTTCAGATGGTCAGGAAGGACATCGGAGCCGTGGCCTCATTCAAGAAGGCGGTAGTTGTGGATCGTCTCCCGAAGACCCGTTCCGGCAAAGTTCTGCGCGGAACAATGAGGAAGATCGCGGACAGTGAGCCCTACTCCGTCCCATCTACAATTGATGATCCGGCTACGCTGGATGAAATAGGATCAGCCCTGAAAGGAATAGGTTACGCCGTGTAGGCGTCTTGATCAGAAGAGAATCCGGTTCTGTCTTGAGCCACTAATAAATCTCTAAGGGTTGAAATACCCATACCTTTGAGTCTTTTCACTAGAAAGATGAAGAGATAAGCGGTTTGCATAGCGTCTTCCAAAGCGTCATGCTTTTCAAAGAGCGGCAAACCGTATTTTTTTGCCAACTGGTTTAGATTGAAGGAGAAACCGGATGTTGGAGCCTCATAATAATTGCGCCGCCTAAAGTCCTCATAAAACCGGGCCATTTTCATAGTGTCAATCAAAGGATTTTTTATTACTCCCCCTAATGCTGCTCTGGTAGCTCGATTCAGGAAACTAATATCAATGTTTACAAAATGCCCAACGACTACAGTTCCATAAAGAAAATCAATAAAGTCGGGCAAAGACTCCTGAAGCGACCCCGCTCCACCTATTTGGCTGGGAGTAATTCTGTGAATTAATGTGCTGTCTTTCGGCAGAGGTTTGCTCGGCTTTGCGTAACAAAAGAAATTCTTGCCGATTGCAACCCTTAAATTATGGACTTTTACCGCCCCAATCGAGACAATTTCATCGGAACGAGGTTTTAGTCCCGTCAGTTCAGTGTCAAAAACTACAAAGTCGTAATTTTCAATCGGCTGATTTCGGCTGAAATCAAAGAAGAACTGACGATTTTTTTTGAGGGTCTCGTGCCTAAACAGTCCAAGCCATTTTAGCCACTGATTCAAATTGTGGTTCCCAACAATCACTCTTGGCCTAGGAAAGCTGATCAGGGGGATTTTACATCATCATAAACAAGCAATGTTTCCTGAATAATTATTCCAGGACTCTGAACTCAGTCTTCACATATCCCTGCATCCTGCCGATTGCTCCGAAAGCTTCCTTTAAGGTTTGTTTCTCTACGTCCGTCAACTCCGCGGGATCAATATAGTTGTCCGGTTGTTGGCCGGATTCGAGCATACGGAGCTGGTGCACCAAACGGATCTGTGTTTGAAACTCATAGGCTTCCCTGGCTTCCGCGTACAATTCACCTGGGATAAGGCCACCTTCGCCGAGGACCGTCAGTCTTTCCAGGGTGTTAGTTTCTCTCAGACCGTGGCGCAGAGCCATAATACGCGCAAAGTCTACAAAAGGGGTCAAGCCGCGGGTTTTTATGTCAAGCCGATCTTTGTGCTCACCGTCTTTCTCAACAAGAAAGTTCCTAAAAATTGACAACGGGGTTTGGGTAGACATGCAATCCCTGGCTAGATGCATCAGGAATAGCCCCCGGTTCGGAGCCTGAATGACGATATAATCTCTCAGCTTCTCGGGCAGAGCAGCCATTCCATGCCCCGACCTGAAATCAAAAAATATCGTCGCGTGCAAAACAGCCTGAGGTTCCGGCGCGCTCATCCACCTGTCAAAATAGTTCCTCCAGACAGAGAAGGGCTTTCGCCATTTAGGGTTGGAAGCCATTATCTCACCTTTGCACAAAGGGTAGCCACAGGCTTCAAGATGCTGTATTGCGAGATTGCCGAAGCGCCTGAAATACAATTTTCCTTCTTTTACATGGTCCCAATCTTCCGGTGGGGTCTCGTATATGAGAGCGTTGTCCTGATCTGTCTTAAAAGTTTGTTCCTGTCTACCCTCGCTCCCCATAAGCATCCAGCAGTACGGGTATGGAGGAGGACCAAGTTCAGCCTCCAGAAGGACGAGCGCTCTATTCACTATGTGGTCATTGAGAGCAGTGATCATTTTTGCCACATCATTGGCTTTGGCTCCCTCTGTTATGAGTTTTCTCACTATCAAGGGAGTCGCTTCTGACAGGGGATAAAGACCCCCGATCTCGTTTTGGGAGACTATTTCCCTATAAAGCGATATTGGGGATACTCCCTGATCCACCATGATGTCATGTGAGGACACCACACCAACGATCTGGTTTCCATCAATGACTGCAAGGTGATGTGTTTCCATATTCATCATCATTATTAGGGCGTCAAAGCATAGAGTATCGGCAGGTATGGATTTTACAGGGGACGACATGGCCTGGAAAACTGGCGCTTCGGAACTTAAACCATTAGAAACTACCTTTGATCTAAGATCATTGTCCGTTACGATACCTACAATTTCGTTTTTGTCGTCGGAGACCAAAACAGAGCCCACTCCTCTTTCCGTCATGCGCGCCGCCGCAAACCGAATGGTGTCGGAACCTGACACCACTTCGAGTGGGCGATTTATTATGTCCTTTACCGTGGAAGAAAAAAGCCTTAGTCCTTCCTCCGATCTTGGTTCAAGCTTATGGTTTCGCAATGCTTCATAAGCGCTGTCAACCAAACCGCTGGAGAACTTTTCCCACAAATGTCCTGCAAACGACGGACTTTTCTTGAGAAGGTCGAGAAACATCTCCTTTTCCAGTAGATAGCAGAATGTGTCCTCGATTGCCTCGACGGTGAAAAGAGATCTGACTCCCCGGATAATGGACAAGGCCCCGAAATGACCGCCCTCACCCCTGATGTCCTGGAGAATAGATTGATTGTCGGAATCAATAAGACTTATCTTCACGGCCCCTTTCTGGATTAGAAAGAGGCTTGTGAGTTCGGATACGTTTTGTTCCAATATGGGAGAGCCGACTTCAAAAAAATCCTGGCGCATTCTTCTGGATATTCTCTGAAGAATTTCCTCTTCCAGCTCATTGAATGGCCTCACAACTTTAAGAAATTCCAGAACCGCTTCCGGATCTGCCTTGTGCGAATCGTTTTTTTGCGGCATGAATCGTCCCTTTCAAAAATTAAATTCGGTTCAAACCAAGGATTCGTACAGCCATTTCATGGAAATTTTCTTTTAACTATAGCCTGGAGCCGCAAAAGCAAAGAAAAAGTTTCTTTTAGCGTTCTCTTTTCCAGTTCAGACAGACTTGATGGATCAACAATATATGAAGGAGTGACGTCAGCGTCCAGGTCTTTTAACTGATTTATTAGCACAAGCTGAGTCTGAAATTCGTAAAATTCTGTAGCCTCGGAATAAATGCCGTGACTTATAGCTCCCGACTCATACAGCGCCTTGAATCGGTCTAAAGTGTTGATTGACTCAACGGAGATTTTGAAGCACATCAGTCTCGCGAAATCCGAGAAAGGATTGCCGACGCGATTTTCCAAATCAAGGCCCGGGGTTTGCGCCCCGTTTTCTTCCACAATAGCCTTTCCCAAAAAGGAAACGGGAGGTTTTACGTTTAAGAAATCCTCCGCGAGACTTTTCATGAAACTCCTGCTAGATGAAATTCTTTTAAAAAACAAACGCTTCAATAATAGCGTCGTCGCGTTTTCTCCCGTTACCGCGCGCATATCAAGAAACTTTTTTGCGACGGCTATTTCTGGAGGAATTGGATTTGATATCCACTCCTCCATATAAGTAGACCAAACTCCCAGGGGTTTGCGCCACCTAGGATTTGCCCCTGAGGTTTTTAAAATCAGGTTGTCCCCAAAACAACTCTCAAAGAAGTTATTAAGTTGTAAGGTTCTTTTTTCAAGAAGATGATCTGATGTTTTCTTGTCACTTTGCTCAATTCCGTTTTGATAAATAACCGCATAATCGTAGGTTGGAAGCAGCGTCTGTTCCATCCTGGCAGCCTTTCCCAGCAATAAGAAAAATGGCCGAACCGAACGAGGAGATTCAGAAAACAACTTCAGAGCCCTGACAAATATCCGATCGTGAAACAGACTGATAACATTTGTACAATGGTAGGCTCTTGCTCCTTCTTCAATCAGATTTCGAACAACTCCCGGAATCTTGCGTGATAATTCGTTCATGGCGTCCGCAGTTTGCCTGGATTTTATTTCCCTGAAAAGGATGACGGGGGAAGCCGCCTGATGAACCATAATGTCGTGAGTCGTGATGATTCCCACCACTTGTGAGGCCTTTACAGCCGGGAGATGACTGATCTGTCTTCTGACCATTCGCAAGGTGGCTTCAAATAACCTGGCCTGAACGGGAATTGTCAGAACCGGAGCCGACATGATCTCAGATACGGGATGGTTGTAATCAAGCCCTACCGCCACCACTTTGGTACGCAAGTCCTTTTTGGTAATAATTCCAAGAATATTTGTGGGACTATCTCTGACCAACAAAGATCCTATCCTTAGTTTGGCCATGGTTCGAGCGGCTTCCTGAATTTTGGAGCTAGAATTTACAAAATGAAAATTGGGACGAATTATATCTGAAACCCTGGTGCTGAAATAATCGTAACGCTTCATGCCTATAGAGCGCATGCCCTCAATCCGTGTCTCAGAATAGGCCTGTGAAATTCGATCGCGCTGAAATTCATCACGAAAAAAAAGTTCGAAAGACGGTTGTTCTGAAAGGAACTTTAGAAAGATCGCTTTGGGAATTAGGAAGCAAAAAGTGTCTTCTAAAGCTTCTACTGTCACATCCGGTTTTTCATCTGAAATTAGCCAGGAGGCGCCAAGGGTTTCCCCTTCACCTCCCAAATTTTTCAATGAAAGATTCTCACTTTCGCTACGAACAAAAACCTGCACGCTTCCCTTCTGAATAACATGAAAATGTGTGACTTCAGTCAAATGCTGTCTGAAAAGGACCGCCCCCTTGGGGTAGAATTCAACCTCAACTTCTTTGGCCAGTTGTTCGATGGAAATTGAGTCAAGTTCCTTGAACGGGGAGAACCTCTCGAGGAACTGGACAGCTATTTTAGGTGGTACCGAATATCCCGGCAAATTTTTGATCATATGGTCTACTTGGTTGTTAAGTGTTTGAAATCGCTACGACGTATGTCGCTCAGGTTCTAATGGGGCTTAACATACTTGACAATACCGGCTTACCCATTGTAACAAGAGAATATATATATCAACTTCAGACAATTCATCAATCCCGTCCGTATAAGATACGTGACCAAACAGGGTTTCGTGACAATAAGGTTCGCTCGGTAGTTCCAGGTGGCTCGGGGAAAATCAGGTCTTCCGGTAGCCGTCAGCTTGGTTAACGGTCATCGGCGCCTCAGACGGATCTGTCTTAGCTGCGATTAGTTAATTTTTTTGGCCTATGGTCATAGTTTTGTATATGTGGCTTGGTACGTAGCAATCTAGAAAAGCTCTTTATAAATTTAACGAAAGGGGGAAAGCGATAACCTTAGGGGAATTACGGGGAATACGTTTGTCTAGTCTCTACCTAGGATTAATCTGAAAAAGGAGGATTTGATCATGGAGAATGCCCCAAAGTGGTATGACGTCCATCTTGAGGGATACAAAGAAGTGGCCTACGTTAAAGGGATGGATCAGTACAATGACATGTACAGAAGGTCACTTGACGACGTGGACAACTTTTGGGCCGAGCAGGCGAGGGAATATCTCACCTGGGACAAAGAGTGGGATTCTGTTCTCAAATACGATTTCCACAAAGCGAACATTGAATGGTTTGCAGGTGGGAAGCTCAACGCTTGTTACAACTCATTGGACCGGCATGTAGATACGCTGAAAAACAGGGTAGCCTATTACTGGGAAGGAGATAATCCGGCTGAATCAAGAACCGTTACGTACCTTGATCTGTACAAGGACGTAAACAAATTTGCCGCCGCTCTCCTCGCTAATGGGGTAAAAAAGGGCGATCGAGTTATCATTTATCTCCCCATGATTGTAGAGTTGTCCGTAGCCATGCTGGCCTGCGCAAGGATAGGCGCTGTGCATTGTGTCATCTTCGGAGGTTTCAGCGCAGAATCAATAGCCAGTCGTATCCATGACTGCGGCGCGAAAATTGTTGTCACATGTGATGGCGGATTTCGTGGGGGAAAAGTCCTTCAGTTGAAAAAAACTGTTGATGAAGCCCTATTGCAATGTCCCAGTATAGAGAAGGTTATAGTCTTTAATCGATGTGGTCTGGATCTCAAACTGGATCCAAAGAAGGAAGTCTGGTGGCATGAAGCGGTTTCCGCCCCTGGGCTCCCCTCATATGTCAAACCTGAATCCATGGACGCTGAAGACCCTCTGTTTATCCTTTACACAAGCGGAAGCACGGGTAAACCGAAAGGTGTTCTCCACACCCACGCCGGCTATCTGCTCTATGCCGCAATGACGTGCAAACTTACCTTTGATATTAAACCAAACGAGACATTTTGGTGCACGGCGGACATCGGCTGGATTACCGGGCACACCTACATTGTTTATGGACCGTTAATTGATGGGTATACCAGTGTGATGTTTGAAGGCATCCCGACTTATCCCAGCTTTGACCGTTACTGGGAAATCGTCGAGAAGAGAAAAGTAGATAAGTTTTATACGGCTCCCACGGTAATTCGTTCGCTCGCCAAAGAAGGAGATTCTCACGTTAAAAAACATGACGTTTCTTCATTAAAACTCCTTGGAACCGTAGGTGAACCGATCAACCCGGAGGCCTGGAGATGGTACTTCCATAACGTCGGTCGTGATTGGTGCCCGATTGTAGACACCTGGTGGCAGACCGAAACCGGTGGTCACATGATGACCCCTCTGCCTGGCGTTGGCCCGATCAAGCCAGGGTCCTGTTCATTCCCATTCTTTGGGGTCGAACCGGTGATTCTGGATCCGGAGACCGGGGAAGAGGTCAAGGTTCCCAATCAGGAAGGGGCTCTGTTCATAAAAAGGCCTTGGCCAGGCATGGCTCGAACAGTCTATGGTGACCATGACCGCTTCATCGATACTTACTTTAGCCGTATGCCGGGTCTGTATTTTACAGGAGACGGAGCGAAGAAAGACGAGGATGGATTCTACTGGATTACAGGTCGTATAGATGACGTGCTGAACGTATCGGGCCACAGGCTCGGGACCGCAGAGGTGGAGTCGGCTCTGGTTCTTCATCCGAAGGTCGCCGAGGCCGCTGTAGTTGGCTTCCCTCATGATATCAAGGGACAGGGAATCTATGCGTTCGTTACGGTAAACACGGGTGTCGAAAAGAACGACGAATTGAAAAAAGAACTGATAAAATTGGTGAGAACGCAGATCGGACCCATTGCGTCACCAGACGCCATACAATGGGCCGACGGTTTGCCAAAGACCAGAAGCGGGAAAATTATGCGGCGTCTGCTTAAGAAGATAGCAGCGGGCAGCGTCGAAGAGCTTGGTGACACCACCACGCTTGCTGATCCCACTATTGTGGGTCAACTGGTCCGTGACCGAGTCACGATCTAATTTGCTTTCGTGTTAGTAAGAGCAACTGCGGGCCTATCCGACTTTTCAACGTGAGAGTCGGATAGGCCCAAATGGTCCTCTTCCAAAGGGAAGCCCAAAACACTTGCCAAATTCTCAGAAATAGGGCTAAATTTTATACAGGGAACATTTATTCTTCTCCATACAAAGGCTCTGGCCCATTGACTCTAAAAGTTGGTGTAATTCGTGACGCAAGGTATTTGGATCATAAGCCGGGACTAGTGCATCCAGAGAGTCCGAGCCGTTTGCGAAGTGTATATAGAATGCTGGACAAGGAGTTTGCTGATCGTGTAGTCAACATAGAACCCAGGCTCGCGACACTTGAACAACTCCAACTGGCGCATTCACCATCCTACATTGACCTTATAATGAGCACAGCGGAGAAAGACTTCACACCTTTGTCTTCCGACACTTTTGTGAGCGCGAAGTCATATCTGGCGGCATGGCTTGCTGCAGGAGCCTGCGTTACCGCCGTAGACGCTCTTATGGCCGAAGAAGTCCGGGTTTGTTTTTCGTTGGTCAGGCCTCCTGGACATCATGCGTTACATGACAGGGCCGGAGGTTTCTGTGTCTTTAACAACCTGGGAATCGCGGCAAAGTACGCGATTGAACGGTACGGGTTAGACCGGATACTGATCATTGATTGGGACATCCACCACGGAAACGCTCTACAGGAACTTTTTTATAGTGATCGGAGGGTGCTGTATTTTTCCACGCATTACATGGGATGGTACCCAAATTCTGGAGACTGGCATGAAACCGGCGCTGATTCAGGCGAAGGTTACACTGTGAATGTGCCTGTTCCAAAAGAACTTGGTGATGACGATATAGTTCATGTTTACCGAAATGCTCTAAACCCTATTGTTAGGAAGTTCAAACCTCAATTTATAATGGTGGCTGCAGGCTTTGACGCTCATGAAAGAGATCCGTTGGGAAGAACAAGATTGACTGAAAAAGCGTACCGCAACCTGACACAAATTATTCTTCAAATGTCGGACGCCGGCAACGGGGTTCCTTTATTATTTTCTCTAGAGGGTGGTTACGATAGTAGAGCCCTGGCAGGTTCAATTAGAGAAGTTCTCGATATGCTGGCGTTTAAGGGAAGAAGGGGCAGGATACCTGTTCGATCAACAAAAAGAGCGGAAGAAATGCTGCAGAAGCTAAGGCAAGCTCACCGAAAACATCGAGTATGGATCTATTAGTGTTTTATGTTGATTTGCCATGTTGACGTAAATCGTACTTTCACAAATATAAAATGATGAAACGGGTCCGGCGTGTCCTTTTGAATGCCGGGAATCGGGCGGCGCAACCTTGTTAACTCTTTTGAACATAGTAACTTCCAGGAAACTATTTAGTAAAAAAATGATCAAGACAAGGCTAAGACCTGAAAATCCACAAGCCAACTTGAAGTCTTACTTCGAGGTCTATAGGGGCTTTTCCTGGTCTTATGCTCAAGATCTGTTTCCAGGGTATAGTTCAGGCTTTTCAAACATTGTCTCGGAATCGGTCGACCGATGGGCAACGGATCCCAGTTCTGCCGATAGAACGTCCTTAATATTCGAACATGCCGGGGAAGTTCAGCGCCTATCATACGCGGAGTTGAAAATTGAGTCATCGCGAATGGCCAATCTTCTTGTTCATGAAGGATTCCAACTTGGAGACACTCTTCTAATATGTTCCAAGCCTTGCATTGAAGCGTACCTTGCGGCGCTCGCCTGTGCGCGCATAGGAGCGGGATTTTGTAACCTTGGTTCCAACGTCGCTATAGAGGGGTTGCATTCCGCAATCAGTCTTTTGAGACCAAAGGCCATACTGATACACGCCGATCTGGAGGACCGCTTCTCCGATCAGGACCTGGTTGGGGTGGAAACAGTGTTTGTCGCCGGCGAACCGGACATCGAATCAAAAGGCTCGGGAATATACGTGCGCGATGTTTTGTCTGATATGTCACCGACATTTGACAATCAGAGCGTCTCAATAGATGAGCCTCTGTATCACACCCTTGTCTGGGATTCCTGTAGCGAGCTTAGACAGGTAACTCATGCCCACCGGGACATGCTTGGCGCGTACGTTACAGGGAAATTCGCTCTTGATCTTGGCCCGGATAGTGTGTTGTGGACTGACGCGGACCCCGGAGCTGTGGCGAGTGTTATATATGGAATCTTTGCGCCGTTACTGTGCGGGTGCGCCACTGTAATTCAAGGTGATTCATTCGCCGCGTCTACCTGGTACTGGACCCTGGAACGATTGGGCGTGTCTGTATGGTTCACGGATAGCCTGAAACTGAAAAGTTTGAAATCGGGCGGCGACGATTTGTTGAAAGGTTACGATTTTTCAGGACTGAAACATGTTCTGACAGCGGGTGAGCCATTGACCGCTGAGCTGTTTCAATGGGTTAGGGAAAAATTCAAGAGATCTCCTCATGAAGTCTGGATGATGGATGAAGCCGGAATGATTTGTCTCGCGAATTTTCCGTCGGAACAGATCAAGATCGGGTCCATTGGTAAGCCTGTTCCAGGAGTCCAGGTAGCAATTCTGGACGATCAGGGCGAGACACTTTCAATGTTGACATTGGGGCAGCTAGCTCTAAAACCTGATTTCCCAAGCCTTGCCCTGGATATGGCCCCGGATAGCGCTCATGCCTACGGGCGATACCGTGACGGATGGTTCTTGACAGGCGATCTCGCTCTAAAAGACGAAGATGGCTATTACTATTATTTCGGTCGTGTAGACCATCTAACAAAAATAGGCCAGTTGTTAACGGGTGCGCCCGAAATAGAGCGAACTCTGTTACGGCATCCTGAAATCCGGGAAGCCGGCGTAATTTCGAAGAAGTCTTTGGGCTCCGAACCATGTTTTAAAGCGTTTTTGAAATTGAAGAATTCTCACTTGCCATCTCCGGATTTTTTGGACGAGATTGTGAAATTTGTGAAAGCAAACATGCGCGCTGACATTCCAATGCTTGAGATTGAAATTATTCATGATTTTCCGATGTTGAGTTCACGTCGCTTGTTGAGGAGAGTTTTGTTAGCCAGAGAACTGGGCCTGCCAATCGGAGACATATCGAAACTCCGGGAATAAATTCTATTGTGTGGCAGTAAAGCTACTTCAACAGATACCCCTCAGACTCGAGCTGATTCTTCACCTTGAGCCCAGTCCCTGGTGGAACCCTCAGGGGAAATCCATCAGGCGCTCGTTTATCCGCTTTGGGCAACAGACCGCTCAATATGTCGACCCCTGGGTTCAATCCCCATATGTCCCTTGGAATTCGGCCAGTCCATTTGGCTAGGTTACTCAAAGGAAAATCTTTGACTAACTTGACGCGATCCAGATTGTCAAAAGAGAGGGGTTTATCCTGAGTGACCGTTACACAGTAGAAGTTCCTGTAACGATGGATAATTTTAAGGGCGACCAGCCTGGGGATCAATGAATCCGAGGACGGAGGAGTAACGATATCCCAAAAACCAAATCCTGGAGATTTCTTAAGGATAGGCTCAAGTTTGTCGTTTCCATCGATGAAGCTGGCGATCAGGAGCAGCCAATCGCGCTTTGGGTTTTTATTATGGATGTTTTGGAACATCTGGGACGCAATCTGAGTAGATACCTCGGGATCACGTCGATCGTCCCAGTAAGGGGTCGATAACCATGGAACATTATCTTTACCAGAACCTTCTCTGGACGGGCCAAGCGCCCACCAGCCGAGTCCACCGGATCTAGTCTTGTGGTCGGGATCGAACTCACTGAGAAGCATAGACAGGTAGATGAAATCGGAGGGCACATTGTTTTTCTTGAGAGCCCCCACGAGTGTGGGCCCATAAAGGACCAGCCGATTAAACCATTCCCCCAGGGAAGCTCGCCTATCCATTAGAAGATAATTCAGTTGGTCTATGATACGCTCGTGAACTCCCGGGCGTTCTATGGGAATTCGGGTGTTGGCAAAGGAAATCCCGTCCTTGACCAAATTGGGCGGAAATACATATCCCCCAGGACCTGTTCCGTGTTCGGATATCCAGGCTGGAGATTCAGTAACTCCAATTATGAGTGTAAAGATGATAACCAGTAACGTGAATATCTGTAATGGGCTGATGCAAATAGACTCACGTTGTCTCAAGATTTTCTTGGTCAATTTCAAAAGGAACCTTCTTGTTACGTCGTTGGCCCCTTTCCCCCTATTATCAGAGTTACAAGCTTTTTGCCAATAATATCACTTGTTGATGTTTTCTTTGAGTTCCTTGCCGGCCTTAAAAAATGGCAGGCTCTTGTTCTGAACCACAATCTGCTCGCCGGTTTTTGGATTCCTTCCCGTATACCCCTTATATTCCTTAACAACAAATGAGCCGAATCCTCTAATCTCGATTCTGTCACCGCGTTCCAAAGCGTCTGACATGGTGTTAAAAACCATGTCCACAATTTCTTCGGATTTCCTCATCGGGAGATCCGTCTCTTTGGCTAAAGCCTTTACGAGATCAGACTTATTCATTATTGCAATCTCCTCTTCCTCATCACGAACAACAGTTCCTGAAATACCTTCTTGAAATCACACCGGATTTATCAACAAACTTGATTGTGTTTCCCGGTTTAAATATAGAAGGCTTTTTCTGCCCCTCAACAACATAAGGACCTTGACAAAAGCCTTTCCTGAAACAACACTAGTAACGCTTTTTTCGAGATTCCAACTAACCCTGTCACAGAGACCCGTTTGGATCTAAAAGGTCGAAAGCTTCCTCCGGATCAAAAAAACAGGCGAATTTTCTAGAAATAGTTTTGTGTCCAACTGCACAGATAACAATAATTTTTAGAATTCTGATCCAAAAAAGTCAAGATAATTTGACCCATATTGTTATATTATTGATTTTTAACAGGAATTTTATAAAACTTGGTGCCATAGTGGTAACATACTGAAAAAACTAAGGAACATCCATGATATATTTCTCTGATCTTCACGTGCATTCCAAATATTCGCGCGCAACCTCCAAAGATTGCGACTTGAGGGGTCTGTCGCAGTGGGCCGCGGTAAAAGGTATCCATGTCGTGGCTACCGGAGACTTCACCCATCCCGAATGGCGCAGAGAGTTACATGGCAATCTCGAAGAGCGTGAACCCGGATTATTCGCGTTAAAAGCGGATTCAATTCCGACCCCCCTGATTGATTCTCTTGATTTCAGGCCCGAGGATGTTCGTTTCATCTTAAATGTTGAAATCAGTTCGATTTATAAAAAAAATGGTAAGGTCAGAAAGGTTCACAATCTTATCTTTATGCCTGACCTGAATACAATGGACAGATTCTGTAAAAATCTCGGAGCCAGAGGAAATCTGAATTCAGATGGCAGACCAATACTCGGGGTGGATTCTCGGGACTTGCTCGAGATGGCTCTGGAAGTTTCGGACTTGTCTTTCGCAGTGCCGGCGCATATTTGGACCCCCTGGTTCTCAGTCTTGGGATCCAAATCCGGCTTTGATTCGATGAAAGAATGTTTTGAAGATCTTACAGACCATGTTCTTGCTCTTGAGACAGGACTGTCGTCGGACCCAGAAATGAATTTCCGGGTCTCGTCGCTTGATGACTTTACGCTTGTGTCCAACTCTGACGCTCATTCTCCTAGCCGCCTTGGTCGAGAAGTGAACATTTTCTCCGGCCAACCATCATATCCGGCGATCAGGGAAGCGTTGCGCAAAGGCGGGAATGGTTCAAGAAACACCGAAAACTTCCTTGGGCCACGACAGTCTATAATGGAAAACAAATCGATCAAAACAGGCGCGCCAAGCTTCGTCGGCACAATCGAGTTTTTTCCGGAAGAAGGCAAATATCACATGGACGGTCATCGAAAATGTGGCGTTCGCTTGAGTCCTGAAGAAACAGAACAGGTCGGGGGCAAATGCCCAGTCTGCGGACACTCTGTAACTGTAGGAGTTATGAACAGAGTAAATATGCTAGCCGACAGATCTACTGGTCATATTCCGTCTAAAGCTGGATATTATTGGAGAATGCTCCCATTAATAGAGATTGTGGCCGATTGTCTAGGTTGTGGCGTTCAGGCAAAAAAAGCCAAGGATCTGCACTCCAAGTTGATTTCAAAACTCGGTCCTGAACTCGAAATACTCTGGTCATTGCCCATGGAAATCATCAAGGAAGGGGCTCCGCCTATAGTAGTCGAAGCTTTGAACAGAGTCAGAAATGAGCGGGTGAATCTGGACGCCGGGTTCGATGGAGAATATGGTCGAGTTTCAATATTTAAGGATGAGGAGAGGTCCAAATTCCGATAAACAAGCTCAAGTTTGATTGATAAAAAAGACAGGAGATTATAAAAGTTCCTTGACAAAAATATTATATTTAGATATTTGAATATATAGGGATCCAGAAACGTTTTCAATAGATAGGTGTTTTTAATGGAACTTGCCATAATAATTAGTGTTTTTGTCGGTTGGTTCGTTTTGAATCGATGGCTTCTTCCGAAGATGGGCGTATCGACTTGAATGTCGCCTAGTTGCTCTCCCGTGAATCGAGGAGCCGGAAATCACAAGGAACGGAATAACTTGGAAAATCATTAAATCTTTGGATGTTTAAAATGAGTCATGCCAACGAACAATCAGGCCGTGAAGACCTGGAACCAAATCTGGACGACGATTCCTCATTTATGGATATTGATAATGATAGCCTGGAGCAGTACGGGGATAATCATAAAGAAGCCATGTTTGACGCTATAAAAAAAATGGAATTTTCCAGAGAAGCTGAAATTTTCAAAGCTCTGGGACACCCGATTCGTTTGAAGATAGTCTATGGACTTTTGATGGTAGGCGGCTGCAATGTGAAAAACATGCAGGAATGTCTCGGACTCCATCAAGCGACTGTTTCACAGCACCTTATTCATTTGAAGACACGCGGAATCATTCAGTCGTCCCGACAGGGATTAGAGATGGTTTATAGTGTAACGGATACATGGGCGAAGTGCATTGTTGATAATATAGAAAGGAATCGCGTCAAGGCTTTGGAAGAAGCGCCAGATTGACAATATTCCGATTCTCTGAGACCTGGCCACTTTTCCCTCATCCGGTCAGTTGTTGAAAACTGATTTTCCACCCAACCAGGCGTCTAATTCCAGACCACGTTTCTTTTTTGAAAAACACTTCGACCATGCTATATAGTTAAAATTGTTTCGCGATACGAGTGGTCAAGTTTACGCGTAAAAAAAGGAATAAGTAATGCCTGAGCTTGTGAGGTTTGGCGTATCGATACCGGATGACCTGCTGGAAAAGTTTGACGAATTGATAAACAAGAAAGGCTACACTAATCGATCAGAAGCTATAAGAGATCTTATCAGGGATCGTTTGGTGGAAGACCAATGGAGTCAAGCTGGCGCCGAGGTGGTTGGCACGGTGACGGTCGTTTACAACCATGAGCAGAGCGATCTCGCTCAAAAACTAACCGAGATTCAGCATAGGACCCACAACCTTATAATCTCTGCCCTACATGTCCATTTAGACGCTCACAATTGTCTGGAAGTGCTGATACTCAGAGGGGAGTCCGATCAGGTCAGAAAAACCGCTGAGTTGCTGATATCCACTCGAGGAGTAAAACACGGCAAAATCACGATGACCACTACCGGGACGGAGATCGATTGACTTCCATCAGTCCGATCAGGAATAGACTCGTGATAGATGCACAGGTCTGATATCGCCTCTTGATGGTGGAGGAACAAGCAACTGGAAATCTACTTTGAGCCACTGATAGTCCGGATTTAATTCCCGGAGTTTTGCGTCAGGTGGGGGAGAGGAATGTTCGTTATATTCATAAGACACTAGAAAAATACCCACACCGTGATCTGGTGTCCTGTCAATCAGATACGAACTCTCGAAATCCTTTTGATCCATTCTGGTTTCTTGAGCAAGGTCTTTTATCTCATCATTACTCAACTTTATCAGAACATATTTAGAAATCCCCTGCTCAGCCAGCCTGAACAACGTGCGCGATTCACAAGAACAAATGTAGACAGTCGATATGAAGTCAAATCTGGCCATGAATCGAGCCGCTACAAGCGCGGCGGTTCGTCGTCCGCCTACTGAGTGATGGAACCCATAAAACTCATACAATTTCTGCTGTATCAGATCCGCTGTCTTTTCTCCTTTTTCATAAAGGTCCTTGGAAAGGTATCGTAGGTATCTCCCTAAATCTTCAGCAGCCTGAGCGACGGGCCAATCGACCCTTACATGAAAATGAGTGATCCCGTATCTATATCTGGTCTTGATTGTGGGGTCCTGTTGCAACAGTACAGCGTAATCCGATTTGAGCAGATCCCTGAGCAATATAGGGAATGCCGTATCTTCGAAAAATCTCATTTTTTGGTTAAAGAGTTCCTTCAGATCGAAGATTGCGAGATTGGCAAGATTTTCCTTGGTTACTTTATTTGAATCGAAAAAACGTATGTGAATTCTTGAGTCATTAGGAATTACGCCCTCATTGAAAATTAATATGAAATGGGAGTGCTTGGCGTGTTCCACCCCTTTGACACGGGCTCTTGGTTTGAGTTCGCGCATTTCTACGAAAGGATATTCTTCCCCTGAATCCTTAAAGGCTTTGTATGATTTGATCAACCCTTCGGTTATAAGAAGACCGTCAAGTTCGTCACGAAGGAAGAAGTAGACACAACGACGGAATTTCTCATTCCATCCTATTTCATTTCTTCTGAGAAATGGCATGAGAGCCTCGTCAGCGAACGGTGTCTTTAAGCATTGACTGCCGGCGCCATTTAGATAACCATGTAATCACGTTGAAACAGCGGAACCACAGCGCATACGCTTTGTGCTCCGACTTATGGTTGTGGTTAAATAGTTCCGGAACATTGGTGTGAATGATAATAAGCATAACATCAACTGAGCGTGCTTGCAAGGAACCGGAAAAAAGGTTAAATACTAACATTATAAGATACATGGAAAGGCTCTTGTATTAATATGGCTAATACCAAGGAATCGGATTTACCGTCCAACGGCCCACACGTTGACCAGGAAGAAGATTTCGCAGCGCTCTTTGAAGCGTCAAATAGGGCAGATAAAGACGCATTGAGGCACGATGCGAAGATAAGTGGAAATATTGTCTCAATCGGAGACGAGTGGGTTTTTGTGGACATAGGCGGCAAAACAGAGGGAGCGATTTCAAAACAAGAGCTTCTCGATTCGAACCGAGTTCTGGACTTGAAAGTCGGAGACTCGATCACTGCCTACGTCATCGCCCAACGCGACGGAGATATCCTGCTGAGTGTGAAGATGACTCAGGCAGCGTCGGAAGACGCCGTACGCGCTGCTTACCGAAGCGGGGTTCCCGTTGAGGGACTAGTAATGGAAGAGAAAAAAGGCGGTTACAGTGTTTTGGTATTCGGCCGCCAGTGCTTTTGCCCATATTCCCAGATTGATATCGTATCTGGAGGATTGCCCGATGATTATATAGGTAAGAAATTCTTTTTTAGAATTACTGAGTTCTCGGAAAAGGGTCGCAATATAGTGTTGTCGAGGCGCCAAACTCTTGAGGAGGAGCGCAATAAAAAGGTAGAAGAGCTTCAAAAAACCCTTAACGTAGGGGACATCGTTAGCGGGACAGTTCGAAAGTTAGCTCCATTCGGAGCGTTTGTGGATATTGGTGGAATCGAAGGACTTGTGCCGATGTCCGAACTTGCATGGAGTAGAGTTGAATCCGTCTCGGATGTATTGACGTCAGGGGAAGAGATTTCAGTCAAAATAACAACGATTGATTGGGAAAAACGCCGTATTGGATTAAGCCTCAAACAGGCT
Organism: Desulfomonilaceae bacterium; assembly: GCA_041662605.1. Classification (NCBI taxonomy): domain Bacteria; kingdom Pseudomonadati; phylum Thermodesulfobacteriota; class Desulfomonilia; order Desulfomonilales; family Desulfomonilaceae; species Desulfomonilaceae bacterium. The sequence goes on along the minus strand of JBAZSD010000006.1, from coordinate 136,215 downwards.
CGGGACAATCCTTGGGATACAGTTAGCTCTCGTTTTCATGAAGGTTTTGAGACCGTAGGGACGGTTACAAGGCTTGCCAATTTTGGCGCATTCGTAGAATTGGAGCCGGGAATTGAAGGACTTCTTCACATATCCAACCTTGGCCGCGGCCGGAGGATAAACCATCCGCGTGAAACGCTCAGTCCGGGAGAATCTGTAAAAGTAAGAGTTATTTCCATAAGTCCTACTGAAAAAAGGCTCGGCCTTGATCTGGTTGCTGATGTTCAGGATTTCGCACCCGGAAATACTCCCGATGAAATCACTGAAGGAAGTGTTGTCCACGGGGAAATCCAGGCAGTCAAAGATTACGGGTTGTTTGTGAACTTGCCGGGAGGCAGGACCGGATTGCTGAGAAACGCTGAAATTGGGGATTTCAGCCCTAGAGAACTAAGAAAAAAATTTCCTCTGGGGTCGATGTTAGATGTAAAAATAATCTCCATAGATTCCGAGACAAATAAGATTGCCTTGAGTATTAAAGCGCTGGAACGGACAAATGAGTTGAGCCATATACAGGAATACCTTAAATCAGGGAACGTCAAGAAATCGTTTGGGACATTTGGAGAGTTACTGAAGTTAAAATTGGGGCAAAAAGATTAATCTCCCCACTGAAGTTCGTAAATGCGGTATGAATGATCCCCACGGTAAACCCGTGGGGATCATGTTTTATTCTACGGATACAGGGATCTTTCTTGGTGTAGCTTTCCCAGACTTCGGCAGTTTAAGTGTAAGCACACCATCGGCCATGGAAGCGGCAATCTTGGAATGATCAATCAGATCATTGACTCGAAATGTTCTATAGTATCCGCCAGTTCTATATTCAGTAAGCAATTCCTGGCCCTCCGAAACATTGGGTTGTGTCTCACCTATGATAGTTAATACGCTCTCCCGTAAATCGACCTCCACATCTTCCGGGTTGATACCCGGCAGATCGACTACAACTGTAAGTTCCTGTGTGGTCTCAAATATGTCAACAGCCGGGGTGAAGTAGACCCCGTTTCTTGTTAATTCACCGCCCTCTGGAGAAAGCTCTTTTTTCTCGACAACTTGTATCTCTTGATCAGCCATTTTCATTTTCCTCCGAGTCAGTAGATTCATTCGGTGGCAACTGAAATTTTTCTCGGGCCCGCTATCTTGTCCAATGGGAGAGTGATAGTCAAAACACCATTTTTATATGTTGCGCCGATATTTTCGGAATCAACTTTTTCCGGCAAACTAATACACCGCTGAAAAGCTCCGTGTGAACGCTCACGACGGTGGTAGCTCGCCCCTTCTTCGCTGGAATCAGGTTTTCTTTCACCTTTGATGGTTAAAGTGTCTCCGTGAACGGTCAATTCAATTTCATCACTCTTTACGCCCGGAATTTCAGCCGAAATTTTGTAATTGTCCTGCTGCTTCTGCACATTTATTGGTGGAAATAAACGAGACTTTCTAAATAAGAACTCAGATGATGGCGTGGAACCTTCATTGAGTTCAGAAAATAAACTTGACATATTCTTTTGAAGTCTCGAGAACTCACTAAGCCATGGATCTCTATATATTTCCCAATGCGCCATTGCTAAACCTCCTGATGATTTTGTCGGGCTAATGCCTATACGAATCTTCGATTCGTTGCTTAAGATATTTTTCCGATGGGGAGAGAGTTCAAAATCTCCCCCCATTGGAAACTATTTTACGTCAATTTTTATTGTTTTTTTCTTGTTCGTTTCTGCCTTGGGCAGTTTCAGGTTCAATACTCCATTTTTGAAATTTGCCTCAATTTTGTCTTCCTTGACTTCGCAAGGCAAAGAAATGGAACGTGAAAAACCACCATATGATCTTTCGATTCGATGCATATTTTCTGTCTTTTCTTCACGCTCCTCCTTTTTCTCGCCCTTTACTGTGAGTGTGGTTCCCGAGAGGTTGACTTCTATTTCTTTCGGGTCCACTCCGGGCAACTCGGCCTTAATGAGTAGATCTTCATCAGTTTCGGACACATCCAAGACTGGAGTAAAGCCCCGTCCCAAATTTGCGACAGGCAACCATCCTGATGATCCGAAAAATTGGTTAAAAAGATCGTCTACCTCACGCCTGAATTCGGTCAGCGTATTATCAGGAGCGACCTGATTTTCCTTCCATCTCCACGGAATAAGGCTACGCATTGTTAATGTCCTCCTTTCGAACCGATGAGATGACCTTTCGCTATTGACGAATTTTGCATAACTCAACTAACAGATGATCACGCGCTGTACGTTGTCAAGACCCATGGGAAACTGTATTTCCGACCAGGTCTCTTTGGGTTATTATCCGGTAAAAAAAGGCAGATAGGTGGAAGAAGGATGAAACGGGTAAACAGGCGCTGGGTCGAAATGTTAGGTTTTCCGGACCCGGACGAATGCATCGACAAAGACGCGGTAAGCTTCATCCGTCTATTGAAGAATGAGAAAAGGTTTGTAAAGCGCTCTCAGATCCACTGAGTCAGTATAATGTAGCAAAGATAGACGCTATCAATCCGGCATAAACGAATTCCTGGTCAAGCCAATTAATGCCTCGGAACTGAGTAACGACGATTAGCGGAATCTTTGATAAAGGCGTTTAAGCTAGGCTAATTTGTGAATAATCTGTTTTTAAAAGATACAGCGGGTTTTCTTAACAAGATCATTAGCTTTACCGATCAACTCAATGATGTCGATCGGCTTCTCTATTACCAGGTCTACACCGGACTCTATAATTTTGTCGCGCTCGGAAGTTTGTCCTCCCCATCCGGTAAGAAGGATAAAAGCCGGCCTATTTTCTCCCTTGTCTTCAAATATGGCCTTAATCCTTTTTCCAACCTCCCATCCATTCATATGAGGCATCCCAAGGTCACAAGTGATAACGTCAAAACCTTCTTTGGCCAGTATCTGCAAGGCGTTAGCTCCTGAAGAAGCGGTACGAGCATGTTGACCGAGAGAGTTTAGCGCGTCCTGAAATAAAGAGAGCAGGGTTTCATCATCATCTATTATTAGCATCCTAAGGGAAGAGTCCAGGCTTTGCGCTGAAGAATCATCGCCATTCTTGTCAGATTTTATCGATGCTAACGGAAGCGAGACCGTGAACTTGCATCCGCGATCAACCTCGGTATCTACGGAAACTGTTCCTCCATGGCTATTGACGATTCCATATGCTGCGGCAAGCCCCATTCCAGTACTCTGCATTCCTTTGGTAGTGAAGAACGGATCAAAAATTTTCCCTAAATTCTCTGGCGCTATTCCATTTCCGGTATCTTGAACTTCCAACATGGCAAAACCGTCGCGAGGATAAGTCCTTACCGTAACCAATCCTCCATGGGGCGTGGCTTCAATAGCATTTCGGAATAGGTTCAGTGCGACCTCGAAAAGATCATTGGATCGTCCGGATATCATCAAATCTTCCGTCAAGTCAGTCTTGGTCCTTATGTAAATCCCATTCTTGGCCGCGAGAGTTCGACAAAGAAGTTCACTCATATCTAGGGCGTCTCGAACGGCTTTTGAGAGATCAAAAACTGTGTCCGATTCCTCAGTTATGTCCGATCGTATTTGAGCAAAACTCTGGAGCCGTTTGACAGTTTCAGATCCGTTTCTGGAATTGTGTGTAATTTCATTTATAAGCCCACAGGCGGACGCCAAGTCTCCTTGATCCAATTTGATCAAAGCGGACTGGCCACTGGCCAGAATCCTCTGTAGCAGGTTGTTGAAATTGTGAGCCACACCGGAAGCGAGTTCGGCGACTGCCTTAATCAATTCAGAGTGCAACAGTATTTCTTCAGCCTTTTTTCTCTCCGATATGTCGCGGACCAAAGCTAATACCTGGGGGCCTCCTCCCAGGTTGACCTTACGGAGGCTCACCTCCACCCAAAAAAGATTCCCGGTCTTAGTCCGCGGCCGCCATTCAAAACATTGGGTCTGGCCCGCGGCCGCCTTGCGAATTTTATCCAGCGCTCTCGATGAGGCATAACCAGAGTCATCCTCTGTGATCATGGAAATATCAGCGTTCAACGCCTCGTCTCTGTCATAACCGTATAATCGGGAGAAGCTGTCATTGACGTCCACGATCTTCCCGGATGAGATATCATGAATGAAGACAGCATCTTCTACAGCGTTGAATATGGCTCGGCAATTTTTCTCTGATTGCTTTAGAGCATCCTCTGACATTTTTCTGTCCGTTATATCGTTAACCGTGCCCGCGGCACGGAGAGGATTTCCTCTCTCGTCAAATTCTACAACCTTCCCACGGTCCAAAATCCAGACCCAGGAGCCTCCTTTGGAAAGCATCCTATACTCATTCTTGAATGCTGCGCTCAAACCGTTCAGATGATCATCAACAGACCGAATCACATTAGGCTGTTCGTCTGGATGAATCAGTCTTCGCCAACCTTCAATCTGTTGGGGAATCTCGTCAAGCCTGTAATTTAGGATTTCAGCCGCTCGATCGCTGAGCGTCAGACAGCCCGTCTTAATATTCCAGTCCCAGAGACCGAGATCAGCTCCTCTCAACGCGAGATCGAGCCTTTCCGATATCAGGCGGTTCTCTCTTTGTGCTTTTTTGTTATCCGTAATGTCCCGAAGAATTACGATCATCCCGGCTGTCCGACCAGTTTTATCCCGAAAACATGAAGCGCTAATGCTCATGTTTAGCAATCGACCATCTTTCGTCAGTCTGACTGTTTCGAAATCAGAGCAAGGTTGGCCCTCTCCAACGACCTTTTCTATGACTGCCATCGTCGCTGGGGTCTCTGCCTCCGGCATGTAGGGGATTCGCTTCCCCTCAATTTCTTGAATTGTCCAACCAAAAATCGATGTGAAAGCGGCATTGACATATTGAACATTTCCATCGGTGTCATAGACCACGATGGCATCGGTAGTTGCGTTTAAAATGCTTGCAAGCAACTCGCCATTCAGGCTGTCATTTTGTTGAAGATGTTTATCTTCAGAAGAGCGCCCCAATTTTCCAATGGATGATTCTTCAGAAGAGAATCCATGTCCACAAATGTCGTCATGTACGTTTTGATTATCAATAGCGGTCGGTAAAACGTATTTTTTTGGATCTTGCTCCAAACTCATGAAATCCCCCTTATGTGGCGCAGGAAGGGCAAAAAAGCAGTTCCGAGGTTGAGTAGAAGACGAGCGAATTGTAAGAGAGGATTTCTAAAAAAACAACTTATTTCCTGAAATGTATGTTCGGAACGACAGAACTAATTCTTTTTAACTTGGTCAAAAAAAATGGGGACGTTGGACGTCCCCTAAGATAAGGAGGAAAAATGTTTTGGTTAATGAAGACCTGGCCGGGTCTCCATGGGGTTATATCAAGTAGTTCGTCTTTCAATCATCAGACGACGCTTAGTGTGATCATCAGTACAATGACGCCTCTGCGCTCGCTAACAGGTGGCGAGTTGTCGCTCCACTCGCTACCAATACTGGCCCGTTAAGGACATTTGGCCGTCGCGAGAGGTGGCTATGCGTCCCATTACGCGGCTGGCCTGAGGCGACGAAACCAGGCTGCCGGACACCATAATCAGCGGTATTTCCATTATGCTAGCGAGAATCTTTAGGCCCCCCGGCAGATCTTGTTTAAGGTCGCGCTGGGCCGTCGCAGGCATTGCCATCATCGCTGGATACGGCAACGAGGGGTTAGAAACGGCCCCATACCTCATATAGGTTTGGCGCGAAGGTTTGCATTTTGTAATCCCAGTCGGAAAACACGCGGGTGGAGCGCATATTGGTGGGCCACAAGGCGCTACCGGTCCGCAGGTCGGTGGAGCGCAAGTCGGCGGCGGGCACGGCGGAGCGCAATAGTTGGGGCGAAATGGTTGAATCCTAGGCGCTGGAGCCAGGATACCCGCCATTATGGCGGAAGGAATTCCTATTACCGTTCCGCAGATGTTGGTGCATGCTCCGAGGACTGCCCCACAAATGCCGAATGGAGACGAAGGACCCATGGGTCCACAAGTCGGCGGAGCGCACTGTTGCGGAGCCGGCGCGCAGTATGGGGCGGCTTCCATAGGTGGCCCCCCTGCAATTACCGAGTTTGTTGAGACTAAGAATAAGAGCGAGGTGAGAAACGCGAAGATAGCGACAACTCTTAGCGCCATACCTGATCCTCCTTTTTTAACGTCCTTCGGGTCGTGGGTTAATTGCACGACTAAAATGAAGGCGTTTTAATTCAGCTCATTAAAGAGCTTGAATGACTTGCGGCTTTAACATGAGGTATTTTAGTTGTCAAGTAAAAACATGTATTGTTGTATGTTAAATAAAAATATTACGTTAAAATTAACTTAGAGAAGATATAATGTTGTTTTAACGAGATAATTATGTAATTATTAATGTTAAAAGTTAGATGACGAGCACGTATGCGACCGCATAAAAAGCGATATGAAGTAGTTAGCTTGAAAGATTTAAATTCATACGAACATTTAAATTTAAGAGGTTTATACAAGACATGAAGAAGGTATTGTATTTACTAATTTTAATTTCGTTGATTTGTATGGCTGAAACTTCGTGGGCTCAGGAAGAAGCCGTTGAGTCTTACAATCAGGGGGTCGAGGCTTTGGCGCAGGGTAGACTTGACGACGCCATCAATCTTTTCTCCAAGGCGTTAACAATAGATCCCGTCGACAATTACGCGTACAACAATCGTGGGGTGGCCTACAAACGCAAAGGCGAATTTGACAAGGCGATTCAGGATTATACTCATTCTTTGGAAATCAAGCCGGACTACTATCCTGCCCAGGTTAATCGAGGCATCGCGCGATATCGTAAAGGGGACTATGATTTAGCCCTGGAGGATCTGGAATCGGTGGCGCGTAAAAGGAAGAAAGACCCAGCTATTTTTGCGACAATCGGGCTCATTTATAAAGAGAAGGGGGATTCTGACAAGGCCATCAAGTATCTGAAAGAAGCCATTGCCATTAACAAGAATAATGTCATTCCTCAAAAGGCTCTAGCGGAAGTATACGAATCGAAAAAAGATTATGAAAAGGCTCTGGACGTTTATCTGAAACTGAAAGCCACCTTAGCCAAGAAAGGGGATTCAGGGGAAGTAGATAAAAAAATTGATCATTTGAGGATCAAATATGTCACTGAGTTATACAATCAAGGACTGGAAGACTACCGACTCGGCAACGCGAAGCAGGCGCTGATTTTTTGGAACACAGGTCTCAAGGTTGATCCGAGCAACGTAAAAATCCTGAGAGACAGAGGGTTGACATACTACAAATTGGGTCAATATCAAAAAGCGATCGAGGATTTCAATAGAGCCCTGGAAATTGAACCTGGAAAGGAAGAGATATTTAGGGTTCGTGGGGACACCTACTATAAATTGAAAAAGCCTGAAAAAGCGATTGAAGACTATGACAGGTCCTTGACCATGAATCCTGCGGATGCGGTATGTTACAACAATCGCGGTCTTTTATTTCATGAAACCGGTAACTTGGAACGAGCGTTGGAAGATTACTCCAAGGCAATATCCCTCGACGCTTCTAACCCTTCCTTTTTTGAGAATCGGGCTCTTGTATATCTTGCCAAAGGGGACAACCTAAAAGCTGCGGACGATTATAAGCAAGCTTTGAATTTGACAAACGATGAAAAGGCCAAGGAAATCATCAATCAAAAGATTACGACTTTGACGAATCAGGGTGTGGCGAATGAGCCTACGAATGAACCTGAATCCGGTAAGATTTCAGAGGGAAAATATTCTGGGTCTACGAACAATCCGCGACGTAGATGAAAAGAGAGATAATATTGAAGATCTGAAGATATTGATTTTGAGAATTAAAACGGGGTCGAAACTATTTACTTTTTGTTTTGAGTCTCGGTATTGCAATATTGAGATCTATGTTGGGAGCTAGACTTGTAATCATTACTATTTAATCAAAACACTAATCTCAATTAGTTAAATTAGTAATTTATGTTTTATTAAAAATATACCGATTATTATTGACAAATTTATCACTTAATAATAGAAGAGATGACGGATACAGCTCAGAGTTTGGACATAACTGGGCTCCAAGACGTCGATCGCTATCCATTGCCGTATTCATCTCGTCGTTTTCAGTGTGTAAGTTGACAGTTCAAGAGACTTCATATCGGTCAAGGTTTCCATTGTGAGCGGAAATGAGTTTTTTAGAAGCTAGCAATCCCATAGACATTTTCATTCTTGCTACTGTTCTGATCACATTCATCCTTGGTTTTTGGAAGGGGTTTGTTAGGTCCCTCACTGCGTTAACGGGCCTGGCCGTAGGTGTCTGGGCGGCGACGGCATACTATCCTTTGGTTCAGTACCAGCTTACTAAGATATCGTCTCTTAATCCGCAGATATCAGTCATAATCTCCATGGTTCTTGTTTTCGTTCTAACTCAGGTGGTTTTTGTAGTCATAAGGCGTGTACTCGAAGCAATATTGGATTTCACGCGACTTGGCTGGTTGGATCGAATTTTAGGGTCGGCCATGGGCGTTGTGACAGGTCTATTGATCGCCGCAGCTTCTGTGCAGATAGCATTAATAGCGGCTCCGGAGTGGAAGGCGGTTAAATCTTCAGTGTTGGCTATGCCGATTGAGGGCATGACATACAAGTTGTTGGCTTATGTGCCGCAAGAGACAAGGAACCAAGTTAACGCAATGATATTAAGGTGGAGGGCTTCGCAGGAAAGTCCTCAGCAAGACTCGCCTAGGTTTGGAGCGCAGCTTATGACGCCCGGGAATGCTCCTGACCCAGGACGAAGATAAATTTTGAAGTCGGTCACCTTTTCCAGGAGGATTTCATGAACCGATTCCTCTCGTTTTCAGTAATTGCAGTGGTGTTTGCTCTATTTACGGGGTGCGCCTACTTCCAGAAGAAGGATGAACCTCCTCCTTTGCCTCCTATCGAAGAGGTCAAACCTCCTCTTACGATGAAAAGCGAATACTTCAAGAGTTTCCCATGGTCGGAGCTACAAAGTCCTAAAAAAGATGGCAACGATCCGGAGACAACGACTGTTACCGTCAAAGAGGGTGAGACCTTGGACGGTATTGCAGAGAGCATGATGGGCAATCCCTCTTTGGCTGGCGGGTTGGCGACGTACAACAAGCTGTCATCGCCTAACAGCGTCAATCCAGGGGAGAAAGTGGTTATTCCTTACCCCATAATAGGGGTAAGTAGCCAGATCATGATAAAGTCCAAAGGAGCCAAAGATTTCTCCGAGCCGGAAAACTTTGGGGCCCCATTTAAGAAGGGCGATCAATATAGGTTGCGGTTTGAAACAAACGTGAACGGTAATCTTTATATTTTCAGAAAAGGGGTCAAAGGTGTCGCGATATTGTTCCCTGCCCAACTGAAAAAAGGCAAGCGTAACAAAAACCCCGAGCCGTTAATGAGGGACTCTGGCAAGGTGACGGCGTATGATCCCGTGATTATACCAATTGGAAAGACCGGGATTGCGTACAATCCCAAGAACGCCGGCGACATGCTTTATGTTTTTCTGTCGCTACGAAAGATCGCTGAACTTGAAGACCTGAAGACCAAGCCCACAATAAAAGTGGAGGATATAGAAGATGTGATGCACAGGGTCAAGGAGGGTGAAATAAAGTCGGATCCACCTCTGCGTCTTCTTCGAATAAGTGATCCGGCCGAAGTGCTCGGGTTTACACTGAACATAGATGGCTGACAATGTTCTTGACATGAGTTTGTGAGTAAATTATATAGTTAGAGATTACCCGGGGCTGTAGCTCAGTTGGGAGAGCGCTTGAATGGCATTCAAGAGGTCGTCGGTTCGATCCCGTCCAGCTCCACCATAAAAGATAAATTATTTCAAAAATTAACCGCCGGTAGCTCGGCGGTTTTTCTTTTCCTACTCGCAAGAAAGCTTTACGAACACATTTGTCGTTGGCGCTGAAGTCTGGTTGTCATCCCAGATAGAGTGTGTCTGTTCCTTCACATTTATGTGACCAAGTTCTGGATACGAATCCTCCCAGCCTCCTGATACTCAGGCTTAACCTCAAACGTCATTGTTCCACGATAGCCCATGTCGCACAGTGACGTAATTATAGGTTTGAACTCGACCCTTCCATGACCAATAGGTAGGTGAAGGTCATCGTGCTGACCTGTGCCTCCACGGTTGTCATGTAGATGAACGTGACGAATCAACTGCCCTAATCGATCTATAATGGAAATTGAAATGTTCTCTAATCCGTGGAGGTTCGCATGCCCAACATCCAAGGTAATCCCGAGGTCCGGCGCTGCATTCAGTACCAGATCGAGGTCATCGGCTGTTTCTGTAAGGTTTTCCAGATTAATGGCGACAGAATTCCTCTTGCCGTATTCCACCAGTTGTCTTAACGCCCTAATCTTTTCCCCGAGAACAATGCTACTGACAACTCGTTTGTCTACTACAAGGTGAATGTTCAACGAATTGACGCACATTCTGTTAAGGATGTCGATTGTTGCTACAAGCCTGGGAATATACCGATTCCAGAGATTTTTCGCGTCATTGGGGGCGTGTTCCAGTGGTCCGTGCGCTGTAAGAAAGAATTTCCCCGCGCTCCCGTTAACGACCCCTGATTCCAACCACATACGTCGGGCCTGAGCGCTTGCCATGGCTATTTCACCGAAATCGAATCCCATCCTCCTGAGTCGGGTTATGTCATCCGGAGACTTTATTGGAGCGCCGAACAGCATTGTCCATTCCACCTTTTTCATTATGGGCCATTATCTGGACGAACCCATGTTTGTGATTCCAAAAACAGTTACCGTATTGAAAGAGCCAATTTCTGGAAAATACCGCTGTGGTTATTGTAACATCCTGAGGACGATGCTTGCTAGCGAACTTCGACCCTGTGTTAGGTCATCTTTTTTCGTGTGGACGCAAGACCTCCGACAGCGCATAGGTTGAAAAATTCCTGTCCATGGAGTAGAGTTAAAGCCATTCTACATTAATTAAATCGGGAAAGATCTGGTCTAAAGATGAGGATGAAACACTCAATTTTCAAGGGCTTGGATTTTTCGACTCCCGCTCTTATTCTTAAATGTGTTGAAGATTCACATATTGGTTTGGGGGCTGTGAGAAGCTTGGGGCGTCTTGGGGTTCCCGTCTATGGTATAGGTGGTTCCCGACGAATCCCATCGACTCATTCCCGATATTTTAGTGATTGGTTTTTCCACGAAATCGACGCCAACACTCCAGACGAGGAGGTAGTCGACTTTGTCCTAGGCGTAGCAAGGAAAATCGGGCGCTCAGTGCCGTTGATCACAGTTGATGTGTTTGCATGCCTGGTCGCTAAAAATTACGAGACTTTTAGAGAATTTTTCATTCTGCCTGAAATGGACCCTGCGCTAGTTCCAGTTCTTAGCAACAAATGGGAAATGCAAGTCATGGCTGAAAAGCACGGAGTGCCAACGGCCAAAGCGGTTGCTCCCAAGACGAAAACAGAGGTTGAGGAATTCGCTAAAGACGCTAGATTCCCGTTACTTTTCAAGGCTAGTGAGTGGACCGATGTTGAAACCAGACCCTCAGACCGAATGGCAATAATAAACTCCCCCGAAGAATTGATCCGACAGTGTGAAATCTTTCAACAGCAAGAATGCCCTCACGTGATTCTGCAAGAATACATCTATGGAAAAGGAACTCAGGACTGGATATTCAATGGTTATTTCGATGATCATTCGGAATGTCTCCTGGCGTTTACTGGAAAAAAGACGCGTCAGGCCCCGGTTCGTACTGGTTACGCCTCGCTGGCTGAGTGCTCAACAAATGAGGTCGTGAAATCAACTTCGATAAAATTCTTGCGGGAAATAGGATATAAGGGCCCTGTTGATATGGATTTTCGGTTTGACCCGAGGGATGGTCTTTACAAAATTCTGGATGTAAACGCCAGAATTGGGGCTAGTTTCAGGCTGTTTGTGTGTAGAGAAGGGCTGGACATAGTTCGGGCCATGTATCTGGACAGGACAGGGCAGAGAATTCCTCAAGACATTGAATCTGATGGTCGAAAATGGATTGTTGAGGACCGAGATTTTCGCTCGTCCTACACTTATTATCGTGAGAATACCCTCACCATCGGGGAATGGCTCAGATCTCTCAGAGGAGTCAAAGAAGCCGCATGGTTTGCCTGGGATGACCCATTGCCTTTCCTAATACAGTTCGTCCACATTTTTGAAAAAAAAATCAAAGGAATGATTGATCTACTCGGAGTTATGCGCTCCAAGTTTTTTCGAACCTAGCGTCACGGTTGCTCCCTAAGAATTAAACTTACATTCTGATCACCAGTTTTACCTTTCCCCATAGTCGTGACCATGCAGTGAGAATCCATATTTACCATACAGGGAAGCCAAAACAACGACTTCTGTGCATTTAGCGATAGGAGAATAAAATGGACGTCAAGATACTCCAACACGATGAAAAATCGATCGTGTGTATAAGCGGAAGATTGGACACTTTGACTGCTCCTGCATTTCAGGATGAGCTGGAAAACCTGATTGAACGGGGGATGGCTAGAATAATTCTGGATTTTTCAGATCTGGAATATCTTAGCAGCGCTGGTTTGCGGTCAACTTTGATCATAGCTCAGAAGACAAAAAACGCAAATGGTCAGGTGGTTTGCTGCCAATTAAAGGGTCTTGTCAAAAAGGTGTTTGAAATAAGCAAATTTGCTGAAATCGTTCCGACAGTCGATACAGTCGAAGATGCTCTGGAGCGGATTTAAGGTCTGCGGGCAAATCCCGGAAAGAATTTTATAGATGCTTCATTGGTTTCGTTCGAGCATAAACGCAAAGGTAACCGCTGTAGTGTTGCTATCAACAAGTTTGGTACTATCGCTTGTTTTAAGTATTACGGGAATTTTGTCTCGTTCATTTGCTCGATCAGGCGCTGAAACCGAAGCGAGGCGAACGGCCACAGCGAAAGCAGAGACCCTTGATAATGAATTGTCGCGTGTAGCCACGTCGACAAAGAACCTTGGTTATGCACTTGAATCAGGAACCTGGGATCAGAGTTCCATCAATCATCTATTGATTAGCATTGTTAAAAATAACACTGACATTTTTGGGTCTACCATATCTTTCGCTCCATTCGAATTTGATTCCCGGATCAAAGCGTATGCTCCTTACTACTACAAAGGATCAGACGGAATAACCTTTTTGCAACTCGCTGATTCTTACGACTATTTTGAGAAGGACTGGTTCAAGAAACCGGTTGAGACTGAATCACCATTGTGGAGCGACCCTTACTTCGATGAAGGTGGTGGACAAACACTTATGATCACCTACTCGTCCCCTTTTTTTAAAATGCGCTCCAGTAACGAAAAGGGAGAGGTAAAGGGCGTTATTACAGCGGATGTTTCTTTGGATCATTTGACCGAGATGGTTTCACAGATCAAATTCGAAAAAACCGGTTATGCCTTCCTGATATCGAACAAAGGTGAATTAATTGTCTGGCCTGAAAAAGACTTAATTATGCGTGAAACCATTCTCAGCCTTGCTCAACGTCGAAATGACGCGAGACTTGCAGCCGTCGGCGAAGAGATGTTGAATCACAGGGTCGGGTTTTATGACGCTGGACCCAGTCTGAACGGCAAGGACTCATTTCTTGCGTTCTCCAGTCTACCCACTTTTGGATGGAGATTGGGGGTGGTAGTTCCAAAGGACGAGTTGTTCGCCCAGACGTATATGCTTGAAAGGATATTATTCCTCGTAGGAGTAGCGGGAATCCTACTGCTCTTTACCGCAAGCTTTATCGTATCCCGTTCCATTACGGCCCCTCTGAAACGGATGGCCTCAGTCACAGCTAAAATCGGGGAAGGAAAATTTGATGTCGATTTTGTAGAAAAAGATCGTACTGACGAAGTTGGCCGGCTTGCGCGGTCATTCATTGCCATGGCTAACTCGCTTAAAACCTACATGGAGTATCTGACTCAGGCAACCGTGAAAAAGGAAAGGATTGAAAGTGAGCTTAGAATAGCGGCGGATATTCAGAGAAGCATGCTCCCTTCAAGCTTTCCGGCGTTTCCAGAAAGAAAAGATTTCGATATATATGCGATAATGCATCCTGCCAAAGAGGTCGGTGGAGACTTTTTCGATTTCTTTCTTCTGGATTCTGATCATCTGTGTGTCTCGGTCGGAGACGTGTCGGGGAAAGGGACCCCTGCCGCTCTTTTTATGGCAGTGACAAAGTATCTCATCGAGGCGTCGGTTGGACTGGAGACGTCTATCGACAAAGCTTTGGAGAAAATAAACTCTCTCCTGGTAAAGAATAACGATTCCTGCATGTTTGTGACAGTGTTCATAGGTGTTTTGAATTTGAAGACTGGAGAAATGGTTTATGCCAGTGCCGGCCATAATTCGCCCGTCATTTGGGCAAGCAACCGAGAAGCTGAATTTCTCGAAGCCATCGGCGGGCCAATTCTTGGTATAGTGGAACCGGGTAATTTCAGAATCGGCGCTATTAGTCTCAAATCCCAGGAACGCCTGCTTATATACACCGATGGGGTGACCGAGGCTTTTGATTTATGCAACGAAGTCTTTTCCGAAGAAAGACTAATTCGAACTGTGAATCAGATCGGCGAAATTGATTCCAAAGGCATTACGGAAAAAGTTCTTTTTGAAATAGAAAAGTTTTGCGATGGGGTCCCGCAGTCGGACGACATCACAATCTTGGTTTTAACATACACCCCAGGAACCTGACATCCCGGGACAATCGTTTTAGCGGTTTTCCCAGTCTCTTGCGCATTGATTGATCTTGCGATTGGATTCGTCGACACGGCTCTGACTAAGCGGGATCAAACGACACAATTAAATATAGAGCCTGTGATGAACAATCGACCACAGGCTCTGTTGAGAGGTCAAGAGAGGGGTTGCTTGCTAGCTTTTGAGTTCCGGAATATTCAGGAATTGATCCAGAGCTTGGGGGTTGGCCAGAGCGTCCTTGTTGGTGACTGGCTTTCCCTCGATCATGTTCCTCACCGCCAACTCCACCTTCTTACCGTTAAGAGTGACAGGTATGTCGTCCAAGGGCAAAATGAGCGCGGGCACGTGACGTGGGGTAGTGTTTTCTCTAATTGTCTTTTTTATTTTCTGTTTGAGAGCGTCATCCAAAACCACGCCGGCGGAAGGCTTCACGAATAGGAGAACTCGAACGTCGTTATCCCAATCCTGACCCACCACAATACTGTCCGCGATTTCTTCCATTGACTCTACTTGCCTGTATATTTCGGCGGTTCCTATCCGAACTCCCGAAGGATTAAGAGTAGCGTCGGATCGACCATATATCTTGACACCGCCGTGAGAAGTGACCTCAACATAATCTCCATGATGCCAAACATTTGGAAAAACAGAAAAATAGGCGGCCCGATATTTTTTTAAATCCGGATCGTTCCAGAAATAGATGGGCATCGATGGGAATGAAGCCGTACAAACCAATTCGCCCTGGCGGCCCAATACCGGTTTGCCGTAACCATCAAAAGCCTGGATCTTCATACCGAGTCCGCGACATTGCAACTCTCCTTCATATACCGGCAGAATTGGGCAGCCCAGAGCGAAACACGATATTATATCAGTGCCACCTGATATGGAGGCCAGATCAATGTCTTCCTTGATGTCTCGATAAACATACCTGAAACTTTCCTCTGCCAGAGGAGAACCTGTTGAGCACATCAGCCTAAGCGCAGACAGGTCATATTTCTCTCCCGGTTTCAGACCGGCTTTTTCAATACCTGAAATATATCTCGCGCTTGTTCCGAGAATTGTCATTTTCTCTTCTTCAGCGAGTTTGAAGATTACGCCCGGATCAGGATAGAAAGGTGAACCGTCAAAAAGAATGATTGTGGCGCCTACCGCAAGCCCGCTCACTAGCCAGTTCCACATCATCCAACCGCACGTAGTGAAATAATAAATGTTGTCTTCTCGCTTCAGATCGCAATGAAGGAGAAGCTCCTTGAGATGCTGAATCAACGTTCCGCCTGCTCCATGAACCATACACTTGGGCAAGCCGGTGGTCCCGGACGAATACATTATGTAAAGGGGGTGGTCAAAAGGAAGTTGCTCGAATGCGATGTTTAGCCCTTTTTCTTTGGACATGAAATCCCCGAAAAGGATTGCTTTGGGGACCATGCTCAAATCAGGACTCTCCTGAGTATAGGGAATGACAACAACTTTCTGGATGCTGGGAAGTTTGCTGATAATACCGGCGATCTTTTCCAGACAATCGTGACTCTTACCGTTGTAAAAATAACCATTAGCGGTGAAGAGAATTTTCGGTTCGATTTGTCCGAAGCGATCCAGAACACCCTTTATCCCGAAATCAGGGGAGCATGACGACCAAATTGCTCCGATGCTGGTAGTGGCCAACATTGCTATGATGGTTTCGCTCATGTTAGGCACGTAGCCCGCTACCCGATCACCTACAGTAACTCCGGCGGCCCTGAGTGAGGCGGCCGTTCTAGCCACGGCCTCATACAGTTCGGCGTAAGTCATTTTACGGATGGGCTGTCCTTCACCCTTAAATACCAGGGCGACGTTATCATCCCTAAACCTAAGAAGATTTTCGGCAAAATTGAGCTTTGCTCCAAGGAACCATTTGGCCCCAATCATTTCAGGCGTGTCCTTGAGGATCTCCTGATAAGGCTGTGACGAGATTATTTTCCCAAACTCCCAAACTGTTTCCCAAAAGCTCTCACGGCAGTCAACAGACCATTGGTAAAGTTCATGGTAATTGGAAATTGTAAGGGTATATTTTTCGTTTACCCTATTGATAAAGCTCATCAGGTTCGAATCCTGTATCTTTTCTGCCGATGGAGTCCACAGAGGCTTCATGTCAGTCCTCCCGAGATTTGTAAATGGATTGTTCCGGCCAGGATGATGGTATTTTTTGATCAGGAGCTTCTCCAAATTTCTTTTTTAATTCAGAAAGGCCCTTTCTTTTGTATTCCGGACGAGGTTCTTTGGGGATCCTACGATTCAGAATGGATTCCGATCTTAGTCTTCTTCCGATGGTTTTCTCCATCATGGTTCCAAGATCCAACAATCTCTCTACGTCAATCCCTGTTTCAATTCCCATTTCATCCATCATGACCGTCATGTCTTCGATGCACTGCAAACCAACCACGTTTGGGTCCCTGTAATAATATGATCCAGTTCCCGATACTGGGACACGATCAAGAAAGTTTGCAGGTTGGCCTCCCAGTCCTCCGAGGGTCGCTTCAAAGATCTCCACGCCTGCCTGTAAAGCCGCCAGACAGTTGGCGGTCCCCCATCCTCGGGTAACATGAAAATGCGCAATGTGAAGCTTTCGATCAGGTATAGCTTCCAGGATCATCGAATAATACTTGTAGACCTGATTTGGAGGAGCGCTTCCGTCATGGTCGGCATGCTCTATATCGTAGGCTCCGATTTCCAACCATCTTTTGGTAAACTCTACAGCGTCTTCCAGTCTGGTGGGTCCCGAAATAGGGGATCCCCATATTGTCGAAACCGTGCCGTTCATCTTGATGCCGACATCTTTTGCTTTCTCAATACACCTCTTGGCTTCATCCCAATATGCAGGGAGAGTTGTTCCAGAGTTTGCAAAATGGTGTTCTTCGTCGGTGGAAACCATCATTAGAATACGGTCAGGTCCCCATCCTTCCTTTTTAGCGGCTATGGCCCGATCAACCGCCTTTTCCCTGATTGTGATGGCAGTTAGCGATATGTCGTCCCAATTCACCCCAGCCCTGGAGAGCTTCTTAGAACCTCTGAGGCTCTTGAGCAATTCCTCAGCGTCCTTGAACTGCGGCATTGACCGAGGGTTCCCCAGGTTAGTTACTTCCAAGTGCTTGATTCCACAAAGAATCAGTTCCTCAAGATAAAACAGCTTTGCTTCCGTAGGAATCCAGATTTCTTCATGTTGGAAACCGTCACGAACTGTGATGTCATTGATCTGAACTTTTTTTGGATAATTGAGTTGGTGAGCGCTCATTCGTGGTCCTCCGTCTATTCTCCCTTGTATACTGGTTTTCGTTTCTCTCTGAAGGCGGTTAGACCTTCTACACGATCTTTAGTTGGAATGGTGACGGCGTATGCGTTTGATTCTATAGCAAGACCTATTGGAAGACTTACTTCTGTTCCTTTATTGATAGCGTATTTGGCCTGCGCCAGCGCTATCGGACCGTTTTGAGCTATCTCAGACGCGATCTCCATAGACCTGGTAAGTAGATCTGAAGGTTCTACCACCTCCAGAAATAGCCCATACTCTAGGCCCTGCTGAGCAGTAATTCTTCTTGCTCTAAAAATCATATCTTTTGCTCGAGCCATCCCGACGATTCGCGGCAAGCGTTGAGTGCCCCCAGCGCCGGGGATGACGGCCAGTGATGTTTCAGTAAGTCCCACAACAGCGTTGTTGGATGCTATCCTTATATCGCAGGCCAACGCAAGTTCCAGGCCTCCGCCAAAGGCGTACCCGTTTACGGCAGCGAGTACGGGTTTGGGAAGTTCTTCCACAGATGTAAATAAATCTCGAATAGTTCGGATATAAAACCTGACCTGATCTTGGGTCATCCCGGCGCGTTCCTTCAAATCCGCCCCGGTGCTGAAGGCGTTCTTCCCTTCGGTAGAGCCCGTAATCACAACCACTTTGACTGATTGGTCAAACGCGATCTGGTTTACTGTGGTTTGAAAAGACTCAAGGAGAGGCATATTGAAACAGTTTAACGCGTTGGGGCGGTTTATTTTCAAAATTAGCACGCCGTCCCGAGACTCTTTCAAGAGGGCGCTCTCTTCACTCATATGTTTTTCCTCCATCAAGAAGTAAATAAAGGGACTTACAGTTTTATTCTCATAGACTTTCGCTCAGGCCTCATAGCCTATGACGCGGGAAAACAACTTGTTATGTCTGTGGTTGGATGGTCAAAGTTCACACTATGCGCTAACTGGGATTGCCAGGCTAAAATATTTTCAGAGTTCATTATGGTGAAAAAAGTGGGATGCAACGTTGAGGCAAACACTTTGAATTTTCCAATCCCGTTTCGTTCAATTTCAAAAAAAGAAAATTGCTTGGAAGACCCGATCCAATCGAAAAATAAGACTACTTTATTTAGGAGATAATTCAGGATGAAATCAAAAACATTTCTGCTATACCATTTTTGGTCTTGACATTTCAACCCCTGATTATTCATGATCAGTCAAGTAATGACACATCGATTTAATCTACAATCTAATCATATGAACATTTCTAATCGCTGCACGCTACGATCGTACAGCGTCGAACAAGTAAGTGGTGTGGCCTCTGATTTGAATACTTCGGATTCTAAACCGTTAAAGGTTCGTCATCCGCGTATCATTAATGATATGAACATAGGTCCGTTTCAGAGCCGTGGAAAACCACTCTTTCAGGTCTCTTTGATTCAAGACAGGTTTTTGGCTGATAAAAGTCGCGTCGAGTAGTCGAATCAACAATAGGTTGATCGTAACAGCTATTTTTGGTAGCCTTATCGTCTCGCTTTCAGGTAGGTAATTCAGTCGGCTGATCGGCTGGGATTTATAGGTTTGCCTAGATCTAAGCTACTGGAAATAACTTGTTTCGTCGCAAGGGCGCTCAATTTTTTTACGCGATTCACAAAGGGGATATTGAATGTCGGAAGTCATACTTGAGGCGAAGAACATCTTTCTATCGTTCCATGGGGTGGCAGCGCTAACCAACGTCAGTTTTGAGGTCCGGAAGGGAGAGATTTTTTCGATCATAGGCCCTAACGGAGCCGGCAAGACGTGCATGATGAACTGCGTCAATGGCCTTTATCACCCCAAAAAAGGTCAACTTTTCTTTAAGGGAGCTGACATAAGTAAATTCTCGCCGCATCGCCGGGCGTCAATGGGTTTATCAAGAACCTTTCAAAAGATAGAGTTGTTTGGAGGTATGACGGTTCTTGACAACATACGTTTAGGACGACACTTGCATTTAAAGTCCGGTATTTTGAGTTCATGCCTGTATTGGGGAAAAACTTCTCGCGAGGAAATCAAAACCAGAAAATTCATTGAAGAAGAAATAATAGATCTTTTGGAGATCGAGGCGGTCCGAAACGAGGTTACCGGAATGCTTCCGTATGGTCTTCAGAAGAGGATAGAACTGGCAAGGGCACTAGCCGTAAAACCTGAACTAATTCTATTGGACGAGCCACTAGCTGGTTTGAATCTTGAGGAAGTGGAAGACATGGCTCGTTTTATCATTGATATAAACGAAGACAAACGGTGGAACATTACGTGCATTTTGGTAGAGCATGATATGGGAGTGGTCATGGATTTGTCGGATCGTGTCATGGCCTTGAATTTTGGGGTCAAAATAGCGGAAGGAACTCCAGCGCAAATCCAGGAAAACCCAGAAGTTATTAAAGCCTATCTCGGCGAGGTGGAGGATCTGTATGTCAGCCGCAGATGAACGGGGTTTCAAGAGTGAAATAGAAATTACAAAAGACCTTACTCTACCCAAGCTTTTTGTAACGCAGGCAAAAAAGTTTGGAGACGCAAAAGTCGCCATGCGGGAGAAGGAGTATGGGGTATGGCTCCCTGTCACCTGGAGTCAGTATCTTGAAAATGTGAAACAA
Organism: Desulfomonilaceae bacterium; assembly: GCA_041662605.1. Lineage (NCBI taxonomy): Bacteria > Pseudomonadati > Thermodesulfobacteriota > Desulfomonilia > Desulfomonilales > Desulfomonilaceae > Desulfomonilaceae bacterium. Next base: position 115,648 of record JBAZSD010000006.1, on the reverse strand, counting down.
ATAACCCTTGGTCTGGTATCTCTTGGTCTTGAATTTGGAGATAAGGTCATAATGATTGGTGACAACAGGCCTGAAGCTCTATGGACCGAAATGGCCGCAATGTGTGGTGGCGGTGTCGGGGTTTGGTTGTTTCAGGATTGCTTGATGGATGAGGTCAAGTACATTGTTGATCATTCAGACTCCAAATTCTATGTGGCTGAAGGTCAGGAAGAAGTTGACAAGGCTCTGGCGATTCGTGATCAATGCCCGAAACTAAAAAAGATTATTTGGGATGATCCGAAGGGCATGCGTCATTATGACGATCCTATGCTGATTAGCCTTGAAGAAGTGATGAGGCTCGGCAGGGAGCGTATGGCCAAGGAGCCTGATCTTTTTGAAAACCTGGTTTCCAAAGGAACAGGCGACGACATTTCTCTTTTGTTTTACACATCTGGAACCACGTCTCTGCCAAAAGGCGCTCTCCTTACTCATTACAACATGCTCAAAATGGGTCAGAACCTTATGAGGGTTGATCCGTGCGGTCCTGAGGATGACTTCGTTTCTTACCTGCCATTTGCCTGGATCGGGGAACAGATGATGTCAATCTCATGTGGTCTCCAGATCGGTTATACCATCAACTTCCCTGAAGAGCCTGAGACCTCCCAGAGCAACGTGAGAGAAATTGGGCCGCACGTGATGTTTGCGCCCCCTCGGCTATATGAGCAGTTTACCAGGACAGTTCAGGTTAAACACCTCGATGCGACCTGGTTAAAACGTAATCTCTATACCCTTGCAATGAAGATCGGGTACCACACCGCGGAATTAAAATTTGAAAAGAAACCTGTGCCATTTTACTGGAAGATTTTGTGGATGCTGGCGGAATGGACCATGTTTTCCAAGGTAAGAGATCAACTTGGGTTAAGTCATGTGCGACACGCCTATACGGGTGGAGCAGCCATGGGGCCTGATCATTTTCGTTTTTTCCACGCAATTGGAGTCAACCTTAAGCAAATTTACGGTCAAACGGAAATAGCGGGCATTTCAGTGGTCCATCGTGATGGTGACATCAAGTTCGACACGGTGGGCACGCCCATACCGGAAACTGAGATCAAAATAGGCGAAAACGACGAAATCCTGTCGAAAAGCCCTTCAGTTTTTGTGGGCTACTACAAGTCGCCCGATGAGACAACAAAGGCCCTAATAGATGGCTGGCTTTACTCGGGGGACACTGGATTCATTGATGATGATGGGCACCTGGTGGTCTTCGACAGATCCAAAGACATAATGATCCTTAATGATGGTCGTAAGTTCTCGCCCCAATTTCTTGAGGCCCGGCTAAAATTCAGTCCTTACATCAGAGAGGCCCTAATTGTCGGCAATAAGCGGCCATATGTAACTGGAATAATATGTATCGATTACAACACTGTCGGAAAGTGGACTGAGGATCATGGGATAAACTACACGAGCTACACTGAGTTATCGCAGATTCCGCAAGTTTACGATCTCATAATGAGAGCCATTGGAGACGTTAACAAATCTATCCCGGAAGCTGCCAAGATTCACAGGTTCGCGAATCTGTACAAAGAATTTGACGCTGATGACGACGAGTTGACTCGAACCAGGAAAATTCGTCGAGCTTTTGTCGAGAACCGGTACAAAGAAATTATAGACACCATGTACACTGACAATGAAATGATGCACATGGATACTACCATAAATTATGAGGATGGCAGGGTCGCTAAGATCAAAGCCGACATTCGAGTTCAGAGTGTTAAGGAAGGAGGCGGCAAATAAATGGAACTCTTTCTTCAACTAATAGTTACCGGAGTGATGCTCGGATCGATCTTTGCACTAGTCTCACTAGGCTGGGTGCTCATTTACAAATGTTCCGGAGTCTTAAACCTTGCCATGGGTGAGTTGACCATGATCGGGGGCTATGTTTGTCTGTCCTTTTATCAGAAGTTGGTAACCATAATGCCGGTAAATTACGCATTCGTGCTGGCCTTGTTCGGCACTATCATCATCGGGCTGATTCTAGGGTTATTAACTGAGCGGGTTTTTCTCAGGAAAATGATAGGCGAGCCGGTGCTGGCCGTAATTATGGTAACAGTTGGGCTTTCTTTCTTTTTCAAGGGATTGGTTTTCATGATTTGGGACACTGATACCCAGGTCTTTCTGCCCAGAATTTTTTCCATAGAACCCATTGTAGTCGGAGGTATTACCGTAGGAGCGGTTTACCTGTGGAGTTTTATCGCTGCAATGATTCTCATGGTGGTTTTTATATGTTTCTTTAAATACACTCGTTGGGGCCTATCCATGCAGGCCTGCGCAGATGATGAAATGGCGGCTCTATCACTTGGTGTAAGCGCAAAATTCGTTTACGCTCTCGCGTGGGCGATAGCATTCATGGCCGCAGGTGTTGGTGGGACACTTCTTGGAAACATTAACGGTCTGAACTATTCAGTGAGCAGTCTTGGGTTATTGGTTTTACCGGCGGTAGTCCTGGGTGGATTGAACTCTGTGCCCGGCGCCATCGTAGGCGGGATAACGATAGGTATTTTACAAAATCTCGCAGGCGGGTATGGGGAGGCTTTTGTCCCAGGGTCCAAAGAGGTTGCGCCGTTTGTTTTCATGGTAATTTTTCTCCTATTCAAACCATACGGCCTGTGGGGCTGGGAACGTATAGAAAGGGTTTAACCGATGAGCTATCTACCTTGTGGAACTTATTTTGAGTCCTACGCGGATGATCAGAAGTGGTGGCGTACAAATTTTATTAAAGGCAAGATGATCTTCATGGTCCTATTGCTTGTGGCGGCCCCATACATTGTCGGTTCCCAGTGGCTCAGCGTTTTTTACACAATCAACTATTACATCCTGGCAGCGCTCGGAGTACAGCTTCTTATTGGCTATTGTGGGCAGATCACGCTGGGGCACGCTGCGTTTGTCGCCGTTGGAGGGTATACCAGCGCTATGATGGTACTGTTCCTCCCGTGGCCTCAGTTTATGGTGGACGCCGGCCTCGTCTATCCGATCAGCATTGTTTGCGCAGGTTTTACCGCCGGACTCTGGTCGGTTTTATTCGGTTTACCTTCCGCAAGGGTCAAAGGTTTTTACCTGATTATGACCACGATGGCCGCCCAGTGGATAACATTGCGCCTGGTGATTACCCAGTTGAGTAAAATAGGGGGTCGGGAGCAGTCCTTCCCTCTGCCTCCAGGTGTCATTAAGATCGGCCCGTGGGTAATAGATAGCGATGACAAAATCTATTATTTCTCGGTCATACTTGTTCTAATATGCCTCATTGCGATGGGTAATCTGCTTCGCTCCAAAATGGGTAGGGCCTGGATAGCCATACGAGACAACGATATCGCCGCTGAGACCATGGGGGTCAATATAGTCGTGTATAAGCTACTGGCATTCTTTGTGGCAGGCTTTTTCGCGGGTATAGCAGGGGCCTTCTGGATTAGCGCTTTGTTCTTTGTAAGCCCTGAAAATTACGAATGGTTCTATTCTCTCCTATGGGTAGGGATCATTCTGATCGGTGGTGTAGGGAGCATACAGGGGATTGTGTTTGGGTCAGCTTTTGTAGTTATGGTATTCAAGTTGTTGGAAATGTCGGTCCTTAGTCTCAGTGATGTCCTGATGGTTTCGTACCCGGAGTGGGGCTGGGTCACAACGAAAATAATATTTTTCAAGGAATCCGCCTTTGGATTGGCAATAATCTTCTTCCTCATCTATGAACCCAATGGACTTTCGTACAGATACTGGCAAATAAAAAACTATTTTAATCTTTGGCCATTCTCGTACACCGGTAAGTAGACTCTTGCTACCTGTTTATCTGAGAGGAGGTGCGTAAAACTGAGATAGACCGGGTCGCAGGCAAACACTTCATTCACAACTGATGAAAAACAAAACGGAGGTTTAGAATGAGTAAGAGGATTTTTCTTTTCAGTTTGGTTCTGGCGCTGGCTTGTTCAATGGCCTATGCGGCAGAAGAAATCTCGGTTGGTTCGATCAACGACCTGACCGGAGCGACGTCGGACGTTGGCAAGGACGCTGCCCTCGGGGTTAGAGAATGTGTGGCCTACATTAATGACAGTGGTGGAATTAATGGAAAGAAAATCAAGCTGCGTCTTTTTGATTATGGCTACAGGGTTCCGGAAGCTATAACGATCTACAAGCGGTTCAGAGATCAAGACAAGATCAAGTTGTTGATGCAATGGGGAACTGGAGACACTGAAGCTCTTTCTCCAACTGTTAATAAGGACAAGATGGTAACGATCTCCGACTCTATGTCGGGCCATTTGTGCGATCCGGCAAAAACCCCATATAATTTTGTCTACAGCACAGACTATTCAACCGGTGCCAGGGGCTGTCTCACTGGCTGGTATGAAAATGTATGGAAGAAGAGTGATAAATGGAAATCCGCTCGTGAAGCCGGCAAGAAGCCTAAACTTGTCTGTTTTTACATGTTCGCCTCTCCTTATGCCAGTGCCCCAATAAAGGCGATCAAAGATCAGGCGGCGTTGTTAGGCATAGAAGTCGCCAGAGATCAGGACGTTTCTTTGACAGCTCTTGACGCGAAGAGCCAGGTCCTCGCCGCTAAGGAAGACGAGGCTAACGTGGTTTGGCACGGAAACACCGCCATGTCGGTGGCAACGGCTATTAAGGATTCTTACGCCCTGAAATTTGACGCCGATAACTTAACTAACCTTTGGGGTCTTGACAAAAACCTCGTCAGACTGACGGGCAAGGCTGGAGAGGGGGCAATATTCCCAGCGCCTTGCGCTTTCGTGGAAGATGAAGTTCCATACATGGATAAGGTTCGGGAATACTGCAAGAAGATAAACCCTGGTGTGCCTATGGACAAACGTGACGTACATACTTCGCAGGGTTGGCTGAAGGTATCTCTAGCTGCAGCAGGGCTGAAAATTGCGGACAAGAAGGGTAATCTCGATGGTCCTTCTGTGAAGGCTGCTCTAGAAAGCCTTAAGGACTGGTATCCTTTTGACACCAAAAACGCGCTCGGTGTAGGACCATTCACAATAACCGACAAGGACCATCGCCCAACACCTGTGGTCAGTCTGTACAGGATCAAAGACGGTAAGATCGTTCTCTTTGAAAAGATCAACATGAAAGAGAAATTCCCAGAACAATGGGCCAAATGGCTTGGCTGGTAAAATGGTCATTGAGGAGCGCTTTGCGCTCCTCTGTTTGCGACCCGCAGGGAAAGAAGCGGGTCAGCATGGCGAAAAAGGGAGACGGTTGTGGCCGAGAACAACAGCATCTTGAAGATTAACAATATCGAGGTCAGGTACCATGAGGTAATTCTTGTCCTCAAGGGAGTGTCGATACAGGTCCCGCATGGTGGGATAGTCGCTCTTTTGGGGGCTAACGGAGCCGGAAAGAGCACAACTCTAAAAGCGATTTCAGGGCTGCTCAATCACGAAGACGGCGAAGTTACAGATGGAGCTATAGAATTCCTGGGCGACCGGATTCATAAGCTGCCGGCTGAAGAGATAGCCAAAAGGGGTATTTTTCAGATTATCGAAGGAAGACGAGTATTCGAGCATCTGACTGTTGAGGAGAATCTTGTGGTTGGAGGTCATTTGCGGCCATCGGGTTTAAAAGACAGGCTCGATATGGTTTATCATTATTTTCCGCGACTTAAGGATCGCAGAAACTTAATGGCGGGATTTATTAGCGGTGGAGAGCAGCAGATGTGCGTTATTGGAAGGGCCATGATGGCCCAGCCAAAGCTCATGCTCTTGGATGAACCGTCCATGGGGCTAGCTCCGCTTCTCATAAAAGAAATCTTCGAGATTATTCAGCGTCTCAACAGAGAAGAGAAGATTCCGATTCTGTTGGTCGAGCAAAATGTTAAACTCGCCCTGACCGTCGCTCCATACGCATATGTGATGGAAAATGGACGTATAGTAATGGATGACACCTCGGAAAAACTCAAAGAAAACCCCGACATTCGAGATTTCTATTTAGGTTTAACCGATGTTGGTGGTCGAAAGAGTTTTCGTGATGTTAAACACTATAAACGTAGAAAACGGTGGCTCTCTTAACCTCGCCATTAAGGCATCATGAGGAGGGAACATGAAAAAAGGCGCATTTTTAGGCGCTACGGCTTTGTTGGTTTCATTCGCTCTTGCATCCCTATGTTTGGCTTTTGAAGCCCCGGTAGTTACACTGGACAGAGTTGAAGTCGCAAGTATTCAACCTTTTTTCGTTAAACCGCGAGTTGAATACAAGAATGAAAAAGAACCTGGAAAAGAGTTGCCTGCAGGCGGTATCCTGAACATGGCATACATCTTCAACATCAAGAACCCCAACAAAACCCCAGTCATGCTGGATGAACTGACATTTAGCACCGCATTTGAGGGCTATGAGATCAATACTGCTTTTTCCTATGAAGATAGCTGGATTCCTGGGGGAAAAACCAATCAACTTAAGGTTGTTACCACCAATGAAACGCTCCCTACGATTACAAGTCTGATGGTTGGAGCTGAAAATTCCCAGAAAATCCAGCAACAGAAGACCTCAGCGGGAGCGCTTGTGAAAAAATGGTGGGAAAATGTTGGCGATTTTTCATTTCCAATAGAGGTTACTGCAGGGACAGCCCTGTTCAAAGATGACAAGGGAAAAGAGATGAGAGTGACCTTCTCGGGCAAGTTTCCCAAGAAGTAATACCGAGGTCGGATTTTTTGCGAGCCGTATCATCTACGGCTCGGCTATTTAACATAAAAGTTCCATTGTTGATTTAGATTATGTGGCCCTTGTTGGGCCTTTTTTTTTCACGATTGCCGTTTTCAGGGGTTTATGGCAAATTAATTCTTTCGAATTATCTGCGAACCGTTTCATAAACTGATCTTCCATTTTTGAAGAGCCAAAAGATGGGTAGTGAAATAAATTTCCAGTCGGACCGGTCCAACGATGTACAAGCCGAAATTGAAGGCTTAAAGGACCTGATCAGGAAACATGATCACCTTTATTATGTCATGGATTCTCCAGAAATCTCGGACAGGGAATATGATATCCTTTTCAGAAAACTTGCACAGTTAGAAAACAAGTATCCCGAATTTGTGACACCTGATTCACCTACTGTGCGGGTAGGGGGGAAGGCTTTAGACAAATTCGATCAGACGTCTCATGCTATCCCCATGCTTTCTCTATCAAATATCTTTGACGAAGAGGAACTGATTGATTTTGACGCAAAGACGCGCAAACTCCTTGGCACGATAGGGGTTGTCCCTTATCTCGTTGAGCCCAAGCTGGATGGAGTAGCAATAGAGTTGGTTTATCAGAATGCGCTGCTTGTGTCGGCAGGGACTCGCGGGGATGGCACGACAGGCGAGGATGTCACAGCCAATGTCAAAACGATAAAGTCGATTCCATTGGGCCTCAGAGCTTTGGGACCTCTCTCTGGAGCGTCTCTTTTGGACATTAGAGGCGAAGTCTTCATGAGAAGATCTGATTTTGATTCTCTAAATAGGGAAAGAGATGAAATGGGACAAGCCTCGTTCGCAAATCCCAGAAACGCTGCCGCTGGGTCATTGCGTCAACTTGACCCTTCAATAACCGCTCAAAGAAGGCTTAGATTTCTCGCCCATGGAATTGGAAGGATAGAAGGCGCGTCAGTAAAAACCCAGATTGAGTTGCTCCATGCTTTGTTTGATCTTGGAGTCCCGGCTAACCTGGAACATACGATGCTCTGTCACGGGGTCCAAGCCGTTCTGAATCATTATAAGACGTTAAATGAAGTTCGAGATAAACTGCAGTTCGAAATTGATGGAGCTGTGATAAAAGTTAATCCACTGGATTGGCAATCTGAACTTGGGACAAAGAGCAGATCGCCAAGATGGGCCGTCGCCTACAAATTCGAACCCATGCAGGCGGAGACAAAAGTCGTTCGTATTGAAGTTGGAGTGGGCAGAACAGGAGTTCTAACTCCCGTCGCCATCATGGAACCGGTAAACGTTGGAGGAGTGAGGGTGAGTAGAGCTACACTTCACAATCAAGACGAGATAGACAGGAAGGACATAAGAGAAGGCGACATCGTAGTGATTCAACGAGCCGGTGATGTCATACCGGAAGTTGTGAGAGTAAAATCCGAATTCAGAGACACGCACAGCCTCCCCTATACTATTCCCGACCAATGTCCGGTCTGTGGTTCAGATGCAGTGAGACTGGAAGGGCAGGCTGCGAAAAGATGTGTCAACTCTTCATGTCCGGCTCGATTGAAAGAAACTATAAAGCACTTCGCTTCAAGGGACGCCATGGACATTGAGGGGCTTGGAGAAAAACTCGTCGAGCGCTTGGTTGATGAGCGTCTTGTCAAGGACCCCGCAGACATATTTTACCTTGATGTAGACACTCTGACCGTGATGGAACGAATGGGAAAGAAGTCCGCCGGCAACTTGATCAATGCTATAGACAGGGCCAAACAGGTCTCTTTGGACCGTTTCATCTTCAGTCTTGGAATCCCTCTAGTTGGGGCCAGTGCAGCGAGATTGCTCAGCCAATCTTTTGGGGATCTTGAATCATTAGCGGAAAAGGACTCTATCGAATTGAGGAAAATTCCCGGAATTGGTCCGGAGGTGGCGCAATCTGTTGTGTCTTTTTTCACTGAACAGCGAAACAGGAGAATGATAGAAAGACTACTTTCCGCGGGTGTTTCTCTGAAAAGGGAGAATAAACCGGCTAATGTTGAAGCTGGTTTTTTTGAAGGGAAAACGGTAGTTTTTACGGGATCAATATCCATTCCCCGGAGCGCTGCGAAAAAAATGGTTGAAGATGCAGGCGGAATAGTAGGATCATCAGTGTCCAAAAAAACTGACTTTGTAGTTGTGGGAGAGGATCCGGGCTCCAAGCTTGAAAAAGCCCGAGAGTTTGGCATCCGAATTCTATCCGAAAATGAGTTTATAGCCTTGACAGGAGTTTCGGATAAACAGACATAGGGGATTGGGTTTGGAAACCATCATCTGGATGAAGTGTTCTGTGATGGCGCCAATTTATTTGACGGGCGGTTTAAAAAATGACATCCAAGATCAGACGCCGGGTCGTAGTCAAGGGCAGAGTACAGGGAGTGGCTTTTCGAGCCTATGCCAGGTCCGCAGCGAGGGAAATAGGAGTATTGGGCTGGGTCAGGAATCTACCGGATGGCTCTGTAGAAACTGTTCTTGAAGGTGATCCTGAGCGTGTGAGTCTGATGCTTGCGTGGTTGAAAAAGGGGAGCCCTCACGGGCGGGTGGATGATGTCGTGATCATCGAAGAAAAGCCATCAGGAAGCTTTGTAGATTTTGACATTGTTTTTGACACGTGGGAATCGTGGCGTGTCCGCTAAAATCCTGAATTTAATTTTTCTCTTAATTTGGTCTCTGACGTTTTGTTTATATGGATCAAAAGTAAGTAGCGCTTCGATGTTATGCCCCTCAATAATAATTGATTTGCTGCTTGGTGAACCTGTCCCTATCGAAACAGCGCTCGATGACATGTCCGGAACCCGGATAGTCTATGTAGGTGAGTTTCATACCATAAAGCGTCACCATGAACTAGAAGTCGATATTTTACGGGGTCTCGCCCAACGTAACCCTAATGTCTCACTTGCCATGGAAATGTTTACGGCGGGACAACAGCCAGTTATTGATCGCTGGTTGTCTTCTGGAGAACCGGTATCGGTTTTAGTCAATAACCTGGGTGAAGATCGGTGGACGAACCTGATGGACTATGCGCCTGTTCTTGTTGCAGCTAGAGATCTAAAAATTCCGGTAGTTGGTTTGAATATTTCGAATGGAATTGTTCGCAAAGTGGCACGAGGAGGATTGGAATCTTTATCCCAAGACGAAAAAGCTCTGGCGCCTCGCGACGTAGAACCCATTAATCCGCTCTATGCCAGAATTCTGTCACTTAAGCTACAGGTTCATCGCGCATTTCAAGAGAAATCCCTTAAGAGGATTATTTTTGCTCAGGCGTTGAGAGATACTGTAATGGCCTCGAATATAACTCGATATCTCGAAGACCCCACCACAAAGAACAGGCTGTTGGTAGTAATAGCAGGTAGTGGACATCTAAACTATGGGTTTGGAATTCCTGAAAGGGTGAAAAGTCGCATTGATGTAAATTTCCGAATAATTTTACCCTCTGAAAGCGGTGAACTCGAGCTTTCTGAAGCTGAGAAACAACAGGCGGTGGATATAGAGATATCTCATGAAGACTTGAGCTTCATAGATAAACCGATTGCAGACTATTTGAGTGTGCTTCCCATCAAAAGCGATGGTAGCGATCAAATCAAGGACCACAGGAATATTGCTGAGAAACAACCTGACAAGAATTGAAAGAGTAATTGAGGTGGAAAAATGGCAGGAAATTGTATGACAGGGGCGCTTCCGAGACTTCTTACCAGCGCTATTGGCAGCATGCCGCATACGGACGCAACCGCAGCCGTTGATCTAATATTGAATTCATTGAAAACAGCTCCCCATTTGCCTCAACTCTCAAGACGCGACCCTCGTGAACAGATGTGGATTCAATTTTCTGAAAAGCTCCCTGGTTTCCAGGTTGATTTAGAAAATCTCAAATATTTCTTTGACACTTCTGACGAGTCATCCGTTTCCGTCGAGAAATTTTACGAAGAATATCTTAAAATTCTGGAAGGATCGCCCAGCGAAGCCTTTGAAATCACCAGGGACTATGGACTCGGCATCGAACTGTTTATAGAGCGGCTGATCGAGGAGCGTTCCAAATCTTCGTTCCTAAAAGCCCAGGTTACCGGCCCGTTAAGTTTTGCCCTGTCCGTTACCGATGAACATGGCAAGCCGATATTTTACCATCCTGTATTCCGGGACATTGCGGTGAAGGGAATGGGATTAAAGGCAATGTGGCTGGTTGAAAAAATGAAGCCATTTTCGGATAACGTAATTTTATTTTTTGATGAGCCGAGTCTCAGCGCTTATGGTTCTTCAGCGTTCCTGGGAGTTTCTAGCTCGGATGTCATTGATTCTCTCAACGAAGTTTTTTCGATGGCCTCTTCCGTTGGCGCAATCACAGGGGTCCACTGTTGTGGAAACACCGACTGGTCGTTGCTGATGCAAACAACAGTGGATATTATAAATTTTGACGCTGTAGACTATCTGGATTCTTTGGCGATCTATCCCAAGCAATTGTCGAATTTTTTGGAGCGTGGCGGTGTCCTGGCGTGGGGCGCAGTCCCAAATGATTCCAGAATAAATCAGGAATCCACAGATTTGACATTTGAAAGACTTCGTAAAGGCTTGCTTCTTTTAGAGGAAAAAGGCATAAACAGGGAACTGCTACTGAACAATATTATAATTACGCCGGCCTGTGGTTGCTCTAGCCTGACTATCGAGGAAACCGAAAAAGTCTATTCTATACTATCTAAAATTGACGAAACGAAATTTGAAAACATCTTTAACAACTAGCGCAATAATTTTCTTGGAAAGGAAACAACATGGGAATAACCCTTGCGGTTGCAGGAAAGGGCGGCGTCGGGAAAACGTCTATTACATCACTGATAATCAAAAACCTTATAGATAATGGTCAGAGGCCTTTATTAGCGATAGACGCGGATTCAAACTCAAACCTTCATGAAGTCCTTGGGATACGGGAACCCAAAAGCGTAGGGTGTATAAGGGAAGACGCGAGGAAGATGGGTGAGGACATCCCAGGGGGCATGACCAGGGACCGTTTCATGGATTACCAGATCCAGGCCAACCTTGAGGAAACTAAAGATTTGGACTTTCTGTCAATGGGACGTCCTGAGGGTCCAGGCTGCTATTGCATGGCCAACAATATACTTCGAGATGTCATATCCAGATTAACCACCAACTACAAGTTCGTAATTATCGACAATGAAGCCGGTATGGAGCACCTCTCGAGGCGAACCGAGGAGGAAGTCGACCATTTGTTCATAATATCCGATCCATCCCCAAGAAGCGTTAGGACAATAGGACGAATTTATCAGTTGATCGACGAAATGGAAGGCAGAATCCACAATCAGCACATAGTGTTGAGCCGTGTTCAGGGCACTTTGGCCGATCTACCTAAAACTACCCTTGGGGAAATAGAGGCTCTGCCTTCGGCGCCTTTGGCCCTGATCCCTTACGACGAGCAACTGGTAGCTCTGGACCTGGAAGGCAAGCCGCTGGTTGACATTCCATCTGATTCCATAGCATATCTTGCGGTGCGCAGGATGCTCCAGGATATAAACGTCTTGGGTTGATTGTTTCGTAAATACCGCCACAAATCCAGCCTGATCGAACCGCTATTCAACCTCGGGGTCAACTAACCGTCGATCCAATCTGCAGGTGGATTCGGGTGAGGAACATTTTTCTTTTCCCGAACCATCTCCGGTTCCTATGAATCATTACAAGGGAATATCGGATGAAAGATCGATGGGATTATGGAACTCTCGACTCACTGAGCTGTCTTAAATTATAAAAAGATTTAATAAAATGGTATAACATATACTAAATACATGTAAAACTTGACATACATTGTCTAATAGATTAATTAGTCATGGACTGACTGAAAGGGGAATTACCTATGCTCAACGCTTATCTGACGGCGCTTCCGGTCCAGAATTTGAACGATCAAAGCATGTGGGCAATCATAATGGGGGCCGGAATTGTCGTTAAATGCGTTATGCTGATATTGTTGATATTCTCGGTTATTTGTTGGGGAATAATACTCACAAAAGCAATCACTCTTTCAAGAGCGAGAAAACACACTCAGCTGTTTTTTGACGCTTTCCGGGAATCCCGGAAATTTTCCACGCTTTATACTGAAGCAAAACAATTTACGCATAGTCCTTTGGCGCACGTTTTCAAAGCCGGTTACGCGGAACTAAGCCGTCTTTCACGCCTGCAAGCCGGCGGACAAAAGGGTTCGACAGACGCGAACGGAGAGCCGGAATATGAACGGACCGGAATGGACAACATCATACGTTCCTTGCAACAGGCGGTCACAGCGGAAAGAGCCAGGTTAGAGAGAGGAGTAAACTTTCTGGCTACTACGGGATCTTCAGCTCCTTTCATAGGTCTGTTTGGGACTGTTTGGGGAATCATGGAGTCATTTCGTAATATAGGCGCGATGAAAAGCGCTTCTCTAGCTGTTGTCGCGCCTGGAATCGCAGAGGCTCTGATTGCGACTGCAGCCGGTCTGGCCGCTGCTATCCCGGCAGTCATTTTCTTCAACTACTTTCTAGGCCGAATAAATGTAATTTCTACCGAAATGGATAACTTTTCGTCAGAACTTATTAACATAATTGAACGAATCTACTGGAAGCGCAAATAACCTTGGGGCTTCACATAATTGAATTTCAGGAGGCTTCAGAATGGCGTTCAGCCTAAATCGAAGTAACCGGGCCCCTATGGCGGATATAAACGTCACGCCGCTTGTCGATGTGATGCTGGTGTTGCTTATCATTTTTATGGTAACGGCTCCCATGCTCCAGGAAGGGGTATCCGTAGAACTACCGTCAGCCAAAGGAGAACCGATCGAAAAAGCTCAGCAACATGATGAAATTATTATATCAGTTTCTGGGGACGGGTCGATTTTCGTTAACGATAGGGCAGTCACAGAAGATCAACTGGCCTCAAGTATCCAGGAGGCTACCAAAGATAAACCCAACCGGGAAGTTTTTTTGCGAGCCGATAAGAGCGTTCCCTATGGCAATGTAGTTAGAATCATGGGAAGCCTGAAAACCGCAGGAATTGCTAACCTGGGAATGATTACCACCCCTCAGGAGGATTCTGGTAAATCCCCTAAATGACCACGGAACTTCTGAAACTTGATAGTGGAGCCTCGCCCAGAATGCTGGCGGTATCGGCCAGTGTTCACCTGATTGCTATTCTCTTGCTCATTGTTGGAGCGAAGTACTTCACCGTCAGAGCTAAAATTCCTGATTTTAGCGTAACCAGTGTGAGGTTAGTCGAGTCAAAACCGTCCTCGAACGCTGCCTCCGCACAGACACCAGAACTACTTACTTCAAGCGCTCCGCCCCAGCCCTCATTCGAATCAGCAGAACCTCCTCGCAGGCCTAGTTTGGAAATAGAGAGGCTAAAAACTGTTTTTGCTAAAGCCGAAGCGCCTGCTCCCATTCAGATGAAAAAGAGGAAACAAAAGCCAGAAAAGATCGAGCCCAAGAAAAAAGTTGCGGAGACAAAACCGAAAAATGAGAAGCCAAAGCCCGATCCTGAGAAAACAAATGGCCAAAACGATTTCCTGGAAAAGCGTTTGGCAGCGATAAAAAAGGATCTGGATTCTAAGAAATCGGACAAGCCCACTAACAAAAGTCCCAGGGGACTCGATACACCCGCGGGCTCTGGTGGAAAAATGACGGGAAATAGTTCGTCCGGCGATGTAGAAATATCGCGTTGGTTTGAGGCTGTGCGAAACAGGATTAACTCCAGATGGTCGGTATTCGGGGATGAGCAGAGAGCGTCTCAAGTTACCATAATTTCTGTTCAGCTAACGGATGATGGTCGACTGCTCGAAGCGACAATAGACTCCAGTTCAGGCGACAGGTTTTTTGACAGTTCAGCAATGAGAGCAATCTACCAGGCTTCTCCGTTTCCTCCAATGCCGGCTGAAGTCTCTGACAAGATTCGATCCGCCGGAGGCCTAGCCCTTAGATTTACGCCCGGTGGGCTACAATGATATTTGAACAAGTGAACCGTATTACGAATATTCCTACCGGTAATCGTCCCTCGAGAATAATTCTGCTAAGCGTGTTTACCCTGTTCTGTCTATTTTGCTCTTCCGCCGCCGCAAAACTTCTACTGGATTTGGACAACCCAAACTTAGGTAAAATGCCGATTATGGTAGCGGACTTTCATAGTGGTCAACCGGGTTCTCCAAATGGGGCGGACATGGCTTCAATCGTTAAGAATGACCTTACATTCAGTGGCCTATTCGAAATCATTCCAGCTCCTCAACCCCTGCCGATGAATCAAAATGGTGAGCCCGACATTAACGCTCTTTCCAAGACTGGAGCGCAGGCTCTCATCATGGGCTCATTTCAAGTTAATGGGAATCAGTTGACCATCGAAGCCAAACTTTATGATATCGCTCTGCAAAAGCTAGACTTGGGCAAAAGATACACCGGCGCAATCACGGATTATCGTTACATGATTCATATGTTTGATGATCGGGTGATGGAGAAAATAACCAACATTGCCGGTTGTTTTACAGCAAAGATCGCATTCACAGATGACTCAAGAACGCGAGAAATTTTTACTATGGATTATGATGGCGCCAATCTCCGTCAACTGACTAATACACGAACGATAAATCTTTCTCCGGCGTGGGCTCCAGACGGAAAAGGCCTTATTTTTACTTCATATATCAACAGAAATCCCGATCTCTGGTACGTAACGTCGGATGGACAAAGGGTGATCCCCGTATCCCAAAGGAGAGGACTTAATGCGTCGGGACGTTTTTCTCCTGATGGATCCATGATCGCTCTATCCTTAAGTGTTAAATCAATACCTAAGCTATTTATTATAAATACCCAAGGAAACATAATAAAACAATTGACTAACGGTTTGGGAAATGATATTTCACCCACATGGTCGCCGGACGGCGCTAACATAGCATATGTTTCGGACCAGGCAGGAACCCCCCAAATTTATACTGTTCCGGTCAATGGAGGAGAACCTAAACGAGTTACTTTATCTTCCTCCTACAATACTGATCCGGATTGGTCCCCACGGGGTGACCAACTGGCATTTACAGCCAAGGTAGACGGTCGGTTTCAAATCTGTGTTATCAAGCCTGACGGAAGCGACTTTAAGGTTCTTACGAACAAGGGTTCCAATCAGGATCCCTCGTGGTCACCGGACGGGCGAATGATCACTTATCAGTCGAATTTGGACGGAGCAAAGCGCATCAGCGTAATGGATGCCAAAGGTACGGTTCAAGCTCCGGTTTCTGGAATTCCCGGTCGTAGTCCGGCGTGGTCTCCGAGACTCAAATGACGTGGGCTCGGGAAAAAGGAGAAGAAGAGCGATGGACATTCGGCGCCTTATAATCTATGTAGTGGCCTTCTCGGTAATAGCCGCTCTCACCAGTGGATGCGCCAGGAAGATAGTGAAGCAGAACGAAGGACCTGTCCCTGGATTTGGCCTGGCGGGACCAGGAGCCATTGCGGAAGGTGAACTTCAGGGTGTGCAAACAACTCTGAAAACGGTATATTTTGACTTCGACAATTACACTCTAAGCCCGGAAGCCCAAGCTGCGATAGATTACGACGCTGAGGTCCTGAAACGTTATCCGAATTTGAATGTTGTGGCTGAAGGTAATTGTGATGAGCGGGGAACGGCGGAATACAACCTGGCCCTTGGTGAAAGAAGGGCCGGTTCCGTGGTTGCAAGACTGACGGCGCTGGGAATTCCAAGTAATCGCTTGAGTACTGTCTCCTTCGGTTCAGAATTGCCGGTTGATCCGAATCACAACGAAGAAGCCTGGGCGAAGAATCGAAGGGTTTATCTACGTGTTGCGAAATAATGTAAAGAACATGACCCATGTGTAAAAAAACTCTAAAGATGAGGCTAAAAGCAAGATGACGCGCCTCATTTATATCATACCAATTTTCCTTGTCCTATTAAGTGGTGGCTGTTTAACCAGGACGGTTAATCCTTCTCTGCCCTATATAAAGCCAGCGAATTCGTCAAATCCCCAAGACACCAATGTGGCTGCAACCGCTACGAAAATTCAGGATCTTGAGGTGGAACTCCAGAAAATCAGAGACACGCTCGAAAGGCTCGAAGCTTCCGGTGGAGACAAATCAGTGAGAGCCCTTCAGGACCGGTTAAGTCAAGTCGAGCGACAGCTAGGCATTGACACTCAAAAGAATCAGACCACCGGTGTAGATGGAAACCAGAAAATCGCCTCAACTCAGCCGTCTGATTACAATGCTAAGGCGGGTAGCGGGGGCGCTCGAAAGTCTTCGGCGGATGCTGCTGCGCTAGGTCAGTCAGACGAGGTGACCGAAGTGCGGAACATGCCCTTAACGGCTGATGAGAAGGTCTACCGAGCAGCATACTCCACATTCAAAAGTGGGGCCTTGGAGAATGCGATAACACAGTTTGAGGATTTTTTAAAAAAGTATCCAAAGAGCCAGTTTGCGCCTAACGCAATCTACTGGATAGGCGAAGCGAGACTGGAACAGGGTCGTTTTGAAGAGGCGGTGCTCCTGTTTGATCGTGTGATTAAGGAATATCCCGGTTCCAAAAAAGAGCTTAGCGCCCAATTCAAACAAGGGCAGGCATTTGAGAAAATGGGTGATACTAAATCTGCAAAAATCATCTTTCAGAAAATAGTTAAAAATTTCCCACATACAGTTCACGGCAGACTAGCCGCCGCGAGATTAAAATCCATTACGGCGTCCTCAGAATAGCCCCAAATAGACAACTCCGATCATCATAATAGGCGGGCGATAAGCTTTCAAGCAAATATCACTGTTGTGGATTGCCTTGTTGATGCTGATATGCTTGAGGGGCTGTCTGATATTGAGCTGGGGGCTGCATGCCCTGGGGCTGGTAAGATTGTTGAGGCTGCCCATACCCATATTGCATTTGCTGCTGGGGAACCTGTTGGGTTGGAGCCTGTTGTTGAGTGTATGGATAAGACGCTGCTCCCTGAGAGGGTGGGTAATAATTGATTATGGGTTGCTGAGGTTGAGCTACCTGGGGAGCCTGACCGGGCTGCTGTTGACCCTGAGGCATTCCGGAGCCGGAGTAATAGGGATTGAAGGTATAGGCCGGGTTTCCTGTCCACCATTGGCGCAGATCGCCCACCGCGGAATTGTCTATCGCGTCTCTGCTCGACGAGCCGGAAAACAAATAGTCCAGGAAAGCAAAGCTGGATGTAACCGGACTAAGAGAAACGATAACCACGATAATGACAAAAATCTTCTTCATTTATGACGATCTCCGTTCAGAATACCTTTCATCAATCCTATTATACTAGGTCGTGTTGAATGGGTCAAGAATTCGGAGATGATATGTCTAATTCTTACAGTGTCGCGCTATCAAACCCGTAGCATGAGTTGAATTGAACTATATGTTTGTGTGGATTGAAAGGGTGGATATTTGTATGAGCTAGCTTATTCCAAGATGAGCTTTGTCAATTGATCTGAGCCTCTTGTGAGCATAATGCCCTTCAAGACGTTCAATCTCTCATTCGTGAGAGAGGAGAACCGTAAAGCCAGAGGACCAGGGACGGTCTTAAGGCTCTTGACCATAGTGACTCTTAAGGGGTCAACGTGTTTATTATGAACGAGAAGTTGAAAATCAAGATGAGGCGCTGTGGCAATTCCTGTCATGCCCACTAAACCGATCCTCTGACGCTGTTTAACCCGCTGCCCCTTAGCGACGAAGAATCTCTGAAGGTGTCCGTATCGACTTTCAAAACCGCTGTCATGCTTGATACAAACATAATTTCCGTAGCCGTTGCTCCAGCCGGCGAAAGTGACGACACCGCCAGCGACGGCCCATACGGGAGTACCCTGGCTAGCCCCATAATCAACGCCGTTGTGTTTGCGCCAAACTTTGAGAACCGGGTGCAATCGATAACCATATCTTGATGTAACTCTGATGACACTGAGGGGAGATCTAAGGAAATTCTTTTTGAGTTCTACGCCTTTTTCATCGTAATACTCGTTGTTGAATAACACGGCGTATTTCATGCCAGTCTTCTTACCGTCGTAAACTGCCCCTAGAATACGGCCATAGCCCGATGGCCTGTCATCTGCGTACCGTCGTTCAAATAAGACCCGGCAAGAGTCTCCTTTAACGGACTCTGAGTGGAAATCTATATCCCATCGGAAGACATTGGCCAATTTTAAAGCCAATTCCAGGTTTTCTCCAGCGCTCAGTAAAGATTCGGTCAAGCTTCCCTTCATTTTAAAACAGACCACTTCCGTTTTGAAGTCGAGCACAACTTCTTCTTTCCATGACCGAAAACCGGCATCGTCCCGAGCCACATGGAAAACATGAGCGGGCTCCAGTTCTAAAACAGCCTGAAGGAAGCGCCCTTCGCTGTCTATAGTTATGCTGTAGCGTCTTCCAGCCGGCAAAACAGTTTCAGACGTGAATGGCGCACTGATGGAAGTCTGAATTGCAGCAGCTAGACTCTGCGCTATTTCTCTGATGGAGCGTTCGTCGGACAGGTTATCTGTAAGCACGGAAATTAACGTATCCCCAGGGGCCGTAACATCTGTGGCCTCCTGCGATCCGTTAAGAGAGGGATCTACTTCTTCCGGGGTCGACTTTTCGTTGCTTACCGCGCAAATTGGCTCTGACGAGGGGGATTCATAATTGGGGGATGTCTTTTTGATATCAGAATAAAGAGGGATGCTGAGTCCGATACTTGGGCCGAGGAAAACTGCTACACAGACCACAGATACACACGCCACTAACGCCAGAAGTCTGATCGGTAGTCGGTTTCGCGGCTTACGGAATTTTATGGAACCAGCCCGGTTGTCAACCATAGCTTTTGTCCATACCTCCAATTGCTGTGAAACTAGCATGAAAAGCAGCTTTAGTCAATTGGAATTTGAAATCTAAAAAAACTGAGAGATCGAGATCCTGTTTCATGGAACATATAAAGGGGATCAGTGTCCAAAATTGCAAAAAGGGTGTTGGATTGTAAACGGGTCAATGGTTCCATATTCAGGAACCCGGCTTCATAGCTGGTTCGAGGGGAGGCGCGACCGTGGAAAGAAATAAAGATAATTGGCTGGACAAATACGCCGTCACGTGTCGAGTTTTTAAGGGCCGTTGGTCGATCCGTCACTGTATAAGGATTTATTCCGAGATCAAGGACCTTAAGATTGAGATGGCACAGAGGGCTAGAGGCGGGGCGCAGCATTATGAATCCGCATATAATCCCTGTGAGCATTGTCGCTCATTTGCCCGAACATTGAAGGCGTTGACGTTAAGAGGCGACACTCCTGAATTGGTTGCGAGCGAATCAGGTGAAAACCAGACATGGGCCGCATGCGGATAGGGCTTGTTGGAACCCCATTTTACGAAATGAGTCGATCCGCCAATTTCAGTTAGGTTGTCTCAATTGACAACCTGTAATCTAATAATCAATAACAAATAGAGAGATTGAATACGGGGGGATAACGCAGGAAAATCGCGAAAGCGAATTTTCTTATTTCCAAAGATTATGGCGTTCAAATATGAAAAAAGAAGAACTGGATTTTGAACAAGGTCCTATCAGACCACCGAGTGAAGCAGGAAGTTTGCTTTTGCGGGTAACCAGAAATTGCCCCTGGAATAGATGCGCCTTTTGCTCCACATACAAAGGGAAGAAATTTTCCCGCAGACCCGTAGCTGACGTGTTGAAGGACATCGATGCGGTAGCCGAAATATGCCGTGATATCAAGGAAGTTTCGTGGAAAATGGGGGAATCCGGTGAATTCACCAACAAAGTGATTTCTTCGGTATTCAAGGACTCAAGGCTTCCCGATTCATTTCGATCCGTAGCCTACTGGATCGCTTCAGGAGGTGAAACGATTTTTCTTCAGGACGCGAATTCCTTGATGCTGTCCACAGATTCCCTGATTGAGATTCTCAATCATATCCGTAGTCGTTTTCCCCATGTTTTAAGAGTTACTTCCTATGCACGCGCATCCACTCTAAAGTCAAAAACGGTCGATGAATACATCAGACTCAGAGAATGTGGCCTATCCAGACTTCATGTAGGTATGGAGTCTGGTTCGGACAAAGTTCTTAATTTAATAGAAAAGGGATGCAAATCGGAACAGTTACTGGAAGGTGGAAAAAGAGCAGTTCAGGCAGGAATATCTCTTAGTTTGTACGTGATACCTGGGATCGGAGGGATTGAATTTTCAGAAGACCATACCCGAGAAACGGCTCGTGTAATAAACGGGGTCAACCCAGCTTATGTGAGATTTAGATCCCTGTATGTTCGTTACAATACTCCTCTTGCAGAAATGGTAGATCAGGGGAAATTTGTCCCACCGGATGAAGATCACATAGTCATGGAAATTAGAGATATAATAGACAGGTTGGAGAATGTTACGACCACCATTGTCAGCGATCATGTTCTGAATTTACTGGAGGAAGTCGAGGGCAAACTGCCCGAAGACAAACCTAAGATCCTCGCTGCAATTGACAGGTATCTCAATCTTTCGGATAAAGATCGTCTGATGTTCCAGTTAGGCCGTAGAGGCGGGGCTTTCAGGACTATTGATGATCTTTATGAGCCTGGTGTCAGATCTCGCCTGGAAGCGGCAAAACTTCAAATCGAAAATGAACTACCAGGTGGGATACCGGAGTACATACAGGCCATTAAAAGACGCTTCGTGTGAGTTTCTGAATATTAAAGGGCAGTTAACTCGGCCGCAAATCAACACAAGTCCCGTTACTGTCTACATATGTTGATGTACTACTAAGTAGCGACGAATGCGTTTTGGAGAGAATTAAAGAACAACCGGATTGATTTTAACACCAATCCGGTTGTTTAGTTTCTATCAGGGCAGACAAGAATTAGGCCTATTTCGAAGCTGTAGTGTTTGCTGCCGGTTTTTCATGTTCCTGTTTAAATTTCTTGACCGACACGTCTGATTTTAACCATTCTAAAGCTTTCTTAACTACAAGATCCTTTTCCAGGTCAGCCTTCGTCTCTTTGCCGAATCTTCCCGCTCCTGGAGGCTGCTTTTTCTCAACTTTCTTTCCGTCCTTACATTCTTCCGCCGCTATTTCTTCCTCTTCTCGTTTTTGAATCTCAGCCTTCAAATCGACATCCGGCAGGATCCCTGTCTTTTGTATATGGCGACCTTTGGGAGTGTAATAATAGGCAGTGGTGAGTCGGAGGCCCGAACCGTTGTCCAGAGGGATAATCGTCTGCACGGACGCCTTTCCAAATGACTTTGTCCCAAAAATTAGAGCGCGATCATGGTCTTGCAGACAACCAGCGACGATCTCCGAAGCGCTTGCGCTTCCTTCATTGATAAGGACGGCCAGCTTGAATTTGTAATGAGTCCCCGCTGGTGAGGCCCTGAACTCCATTCTCTGATCTTTGACACGACCATCAGTATAAACAATCAAGCCTTTGTCAATGAACAAATTGGCCACTTTAACCGCTTGGTCCAGAAGACCCCCTGGATCATTCCTAAGGTCAAGGATCATACCCTTCATGGGGGGGTCATCTTTCTTGCCTTTTTTGTCCGCTGATTTGCTAGTGTCATTATTTTCGAGGTCCTTGATAGCGGCCATTAGATCCGTATCCGTGGTTTCCTGAAAACTGACGATCTTCACATAACCGTAACCGGGTTCAAGCGCTTCCTTTTTTACCGAGTGGACGTGGATGATGTCACGCGTAATGGTGAAATCCTTAAGTTTCTTGAATCCTTCACGCATTATTGTCAAGGTCACTTTGGTACCCTTGGGACCGCGCATTTGCTGAACCGCGCTGTGGAGCGTGATGCTTTTAGTAGGTTCACCATTTATTTTGATGATCTTGTCGCCAGGTTTAATGCCCGCTTTAAAGGCTGGAGTGTCCTCGATCGGGGAAACGACCGTTAAAATCCCACCATCAAGAGTAATCTCGATTCCAAGACCACCGAACTCCCCCTTGGTTTCGACTTGAAGTTCTTTGAACATATCCTCGGTTAAATACGAGGAATGAGGATCCAGGGATTGAAGCATTCCACTAATTGCTCCCTGGATAAGCTCTTTGTCCGTGACTTCCTTGACATAGTTCTTGCGAACTATCTCCATTACCTGCCTGAATAATTTAAGCTCTTTGTAATCCGGAGAAGACTTGGAGCTTGAGTCGGCGCAAAGACCTTGATGTCCAATCGAGATGAACACCAGGCAAAGAAGTAAACTAAAACTGAATCTAAACGGTTTCCGTATCAACATTGGAAGACCTCACGGAGTAAATCTGAAAAATTTCTAAAAAACGACTCCATCTTATAATCCTAAAATGATACCATAATCCTAACAGATCATAAAGACTTTATAATGAGACTTAAGGAACCCAAGTATGGAGAACCGGTTGTACAAGGTTGATTCAAGGATGACGCCGCCGATAATCTTGGCGATGCTATTCGCAACGGCGTTGATCATTCTGAGTGTCGTCAAGACTTACAGCTTTCTTTTTCTAATCGTACTCACGCCATTTATGTATTTAGGTTTAGAGATACTGGCCCGAAGAGTAGTCCTCGATTCAAGTGGAATTACGATTAACAAATTTCTAAGGTCGAAAAAACTGGACTGGAAAGATATTCAAAACGTCGACGCCGTAAGATCAGGAGGAAAAACATTTTTGATCATTCAAACAGAAAGTTCTCGACCTGTTCTGATCACAAATACAATTTCCGGTTTCCCTGATCTGGTCAACAGCATAATTGAAAGGATTCCCGCTGGCAAGGTGTCGGAAGCAGCACGGGAAATTTCCGGATCAACTCAGAAAAAACTTTGGCCGATAGTTCAGGCTTGGTTGGTGTGTCTCATCTTTCTCGTCGTAATGGTCGGGAAATTTCTCGAATAGTGACCTTAATGTTGTTTCAAGGCTCAAACTTTGTCAAATGTATTTAGATCAATCTCTAATAGCATGAAAAGTCTCAGAATTTCTCATCTCCTGAGAATCCCAGTTAGCGCTGTCCAAGAGATGTGGCTTTTGTTGAAAGAAACCATCGAAGCGTGGATCCACGATAACGCAATTCGAATGGCCGCCGCCTTGGCGTTTTACACAATATTTTCCCTCGGACCGGCTCTCCTGATAGCCTTGTCGGTAGCCGAAACAATTGTTGACGCCGCCGCGGCGCGGCTTGAACTTACCAACATTATCGAACGATTCATTACCCCCGTGGATACCGCCTATGTGTTTTCTCTGCTCGAATCGGCTAAAGGAAAGATATCCGGGACAGGTTTTCCGGCTTTAAGTGTAATCACCGCAATGTTTGCTGCTACCGGTGTGTTTACAGAGCTTCAAAGCGGCTTGAACACTATCTGGAATGTCAGATCTCAGAGAGGATCAAGTATTCTCAGATACATAGAAACGAGGGCAATATCGTTTCTAATAGTGCTTGGAATAGGTATCCTGCTCCTGGTCTCCCTTGCTTCGACAACACTCCTGTCTGCTGTGGAGACAATAATTTCAGAAACTTTTCCTATTCTTGCGAACCATCTATACAAAATAAATTCCCTCATATCTCTTGCATTAATCCCTATCCTTATTGCCTCGGCATACAAATTTATTCCCGCGACAAAAGTGGCGTGGGGGGATATCTGGCTAGGGTGTATAGTGGCTTCCCTGTTACTGTCTCTGGGCAAGACCGTCATCACCGTTTACCTGAATTTGACCAGGATCAGCTCCCTGTACGGCGCCGCAGGATCACTTGTTATGCTCCTTGTATGGGTATACTACTCCGCTCAAGTTTTTTTCTTTGGAGCGGAAATGACTAGAGTCTACGCGCTGCGTCACGGATCGTTGAAAAAGGAAATCTCACAGCCCATAAATCCTGCAAGTTGATTTGACATATCTTGGGTGTCTTGAAAAATCTTGACACGATTGGGTTCAAGGGATATTTTCCGCTTCAAATTTTCTAGGTGGCAGTAAAAACGAGGTTCGGAGTAATTGATAAAGATTACGCCTTTGGCAAGCGGGAGTTCCGGGAATTCATTTTTGATTCGCAACGGTCAAGGATCAATGCTGATTGACGCGGGTCTATCCGGAAAACAACTTGTTGAGCGACTGAACGACGCCGGAGTTGATCCGTGCTCTTTGAAAGGAATACTGGTCTCTCACGCTCATATGGATCATATCAAAGGTGTCGGAGTCCTATCTCGTAAATTTAAACTTCCTGTCTTCATTAATGAAAAGACATTTAACGCCGCAGAGAAAACCCTCGGTAAATTATGCAGGAGAGAATCGTTTCAAACGGGTCGGGCCTTTGAATTTGGCGGCTTCAAGATTCATCCTTTCTCTGTGCCACACGATTGCGCTGACCCCGTAGGTTTTAGAATTTCAAACGGGACCGCAAGTGTCGGAATAGCTACGGATTTAGGGGTAGTCACGGGCCTTGTCAGGACCCTGTTGACAGGTTTGACGGCCGTAATCCTAGAGAGCAATCATGACCCCGCAATGCTAAGAGACGGCCCTTATCCGTGGGAACTCAAACAGCGGGTTAGAAGCAGGTTGGGTCATCTTTCAAATGAACAGAGCGCAACCCTTTTGGAACGAATCGTGAGCGATGAACTTAGAATTGTAATCCTCGCCCATATGTCAGAGACCAACAACACGGAAGAACTCGCTAAAGAATGCGCCCGGGAAAGTTTGCGGGCCTTCATAGCTCAAAGGGGGTCAATAATCCTCGCGACCCAACATCACGTGGGCCCCACCGTTGAATTGTAGGGTTCTGGTTTCAAAATCATATCTAAAGACGGCGCCCTATCTCTGAAAAGAGATTTTAGTTTCTTCCGCAAAAATATCATTGCACAATGAACAGAGAAATGATCTTGGAGATTCTGGATTATCTTCGGAATATTCTGTTAATGTTTAGCTTCAATCTGTAGGGAGGATGACACATATGGGTTTTGTGAATAAATCGCTGGAAGGTTCTGTAGCGAAATTAACCCTGACTCGAGGTAAAGTAAACGCTATAAACGAACTCGTCGCTGAAGAGCTACGCGACAATTTTAAGGATATTCTCAACGACCATGCTATCAAAGCCGTTTTGATAACAGGGGGTAGTGGGTTCTTCTCGTTCGGGTTGGATATCCCGGAGTTCCTCAACTATTCAAAGGAAGACTTCACCCGTTTTGTGGAAAAATTCGCCGAGTTGTACACCTATATTTTCACGTTTCCCAAACCAGTTATAGGCGCGTTGAACGGGCACACGATAGCGGGAGGCTTTATGTTGGCAACGGCTTGTGATTACAGAGTAATGGTTACCGGGAAAGCCAGAATGAGTTTGAATGAGATAACATTTGGATCGTCATTGTTCCCAGGGAGCGCCGAAATGCTCAGATATCTGGTGGGAGATCGAAAAGCAGAAATAATAGCTACTACTGGTGACATGTACTCCGCTGAACAGGCCAGAGAAATCGGTCTTATCGACGAAGTGGCTACGGAAGATTCTCTCAATGACCACGTCATGAAGGCTGCGGTTGGCTATGTGTCCCGTTACGGCCCAGCTTTTGAGAGTATCAAGAAGCTGCTCAGGTCTGACACGGCCGACTTGATGAGGGAAAAGGATTACAAATATCGGTCCGAAATGATCGACATCTGGTATTCTGAGGAAACCTGGGCGCGGCTCCAGAGGATTAAAATTAGAGGTTAGATTGTATCAGTGAATTGTGAGCCTAGAAACAACCACGCAATAACAATGATTCGAAGATTGAAACATGCGGATTTTGATTTTGAGGAAGAAAAAGAGAGGCAAGATAGGTTTGAAGCTACACTGGAGGCGGCTGGCGGATTTGAACCGCCGAATAACGGTTTTGCAGACCGTCGCCTTACCACTTGGCTAAGCCGCCTCTCTTAAAAAATTAATTTTAATATGAAATAGGCGAACTCGTCAATAGATTCAAAGGTCGAAAATTAAAAAAGCCCCCTCATCATTTGATCCGTTTAATGTTCTGCTGAAATTATGCTATAATGTAGCCTGAAACTCGTGAATAGTATTACGTAAACGAACACTGGAAACTGATTCAGCATGAAAAAGACACTTGTCACCCTAGCCCTGACGCTTTCAATTTTTATCCCTCCAGCGCACGTTGTTTCGTTGGACGATGAAGTTGACTGCTGCATAAAATCGTGTTCTTGAGTCAAGAAAAAGCCGCAATGTATTCAAACGAACAGGTCCGATTGTTTAAGACAGCGCGGTGAGGTAGTCGTTGACTGCCTGGCATGTGATGACTGAGAATCAAGGCCACGGTTCAGGAACACCCTGACGTAGACCCGCAATTCAAGCATTTGTAACAAGATCCGTTGCGAACCATTATAGCTCCGCAATCAGGACAAGCCGGAGCGTCGGATTGCGTGGTAAAGGGTAGTTTCATCCTTTTTGCGTCGTTTATCAAACGATCCTGTTCCAAATTGTCTTCAAGATTCGCGAGATTTGGTGAAATTTCGGAATTGGTGGCTATGAGACCGGCAGCCTGTTGGGATTGCTCATCCAGGAAACTTGTTCCCAGATATCTGAAGATGTAGTCTGTAAGCGATTTAGCAATTGGGACGTTGGGGTTACTGGTGAAACCTGACGGCTCAAATCTCACATGACTGAATTTATTTACTAAGTCTTCTAAGGGCACGCCATATTGTAAGGCTATTGACGTTAGAGTAGCGACTGTATCCATAAGACCGGAGATAGTGCTTCCTTCTTTGGACATTCGTATGAATATTTCGCCTACCTTTCCGTCATTATAAAAACCTGTGTGAATGTAACCCTTGTGTCCAGCTATCTCGAATTTGTGCCTTACACTCTCACAATCCACAGGCAATCGGCGTCTCACCGGTCGAGAATGGGTTCGAATGGCGTGACTCGATCCAGCTTGCAAAGGCTGTGCGGACTTGCACCCGTCACGATAAACCGTTATTGATTTGAGCCCTATTTTCCACGAAAACCTGAATATTTCTTCAATTTCCTCTATTGTACATTCATTGGGCAGGTTAACAGTTTTAGAAATGGCGCCTGAAATGAACGGCTGAACCGCTGCCATCATCCGGATATGTCCCTCTGCGGAAATAACGCGTTCTCCATCAGGAGATTTGAAAGCGCAATCAAAGATCTGTAGATGTTCTGGGGCTATTTCTTCACAGCGTTCGATTGATCCTGTTTCCTGAATGGTCTCCATCATTTCCTGAATTTGCAAAGGCTCATATCCCAAACGTTGTAAGGCTCTCTGCGCCTTCTTATTGACTATTGTTAGGCTTCCGCCACCAGAAAGCGATTTTCGTTTGATCAGAGCGAGTTCAGGTTCGATACCGGTGGTGTCGCAGTCCATCATGAACGCAACAGTACCGGTGGGAGCGATAGCCGTAACCTGGGAGTTGGCGAATCCGCCCTTTTTTGATTTTTCAACAACTAGATCCCAAGTCTCACGCGCCAGTTCCATGACCTCCTTAGGCGCTAGATTGTTATCGATCTCCTGTGAGCTTTTCTTGTACTTTTTCAGTGTCTGTACCATAGCCGAGCGATTTCGTTCAAATTCTCTAAAGGGTCTTCGGATCCCTGCGATCCTGGATGATTGCATGAAAGCTTCGGCAGTCATAAGCGCTGCAATTGAGCCAGCCCAAGCGCGGGCCTCTTCAGAGTCATATGGTAAAGCCAACCCCATAACCAAAGCTCCCAGATCGGCGAATCCAAGCCCAATGGCCCGCAAATTTCGAGCATTTCTGGCTATTGCTGGTGTTGGGTAGGACGATCTGTCAATGACAATGTCCTGAGCTGTGATCATTATATCTATGGTGTGGCGGAAAGCGTCCGCGTCAAAAGAGCCCGAAGCGTCCATGAATGAAGTGAGTTTTATAGAGGCCAGATTGCATGCGGAATCGTCAACGCCCATATATTCCGAACATGGATTTGACGCAGAAATTGGTCCTGTTTCAGGGCAGGTGTTGAAATTGTTGATAGTTGTATGAAACTGCAATCCTGGGTCCCCACATGCATGAGCCGCTGCGGCTATTTCCCTCATCAGATCACGGGCCCGATAGGTATTGGCGGTTTTTCCGCTTAGCACAAATTTTGTGCTCCATTCGGCATCTCTGGCGTCTGCTTCCATGAATTCATCGGTGACTCTGACCGAGTGATTTGAATTTTGAAACGCTACGCTAGAATACGCTTCCCCTTCAAAAGAACTGTCATAGCCACAATCAATGAGAGCTTGGGCCTTCTTTTCTTCTAGGGCTTTTGAACGAATGAATTGAAGAATATCCGGATGATCAGCGCTGAGGATGACCATCTTAGCGGCGCGACGAGTTTTACCGCCGGATTTTATGACTCCAGCGGAAGCGTCGGCCGCCTTCATGAAAGATACCGGACCGGAAGCAGTACCGCCCCCCTTAAGTGGTTCTCTCGCTGACCGGAGTTTCGAAATGTTTACCCCCGAACCTGAGCCCCCCTTAAATATGACACCTTCCTGAGTATACCAATGGAGGATGGATTCCATAGTATCTTCAACTCCCAGAATAAAACAGGCGGAACACTGTGGCGCAACTTCGATGCCTACGTTGAACCATACCGGGCTATTAAAAGCAGCACGCTGGCTGATTAGTATCATTATCAACTCGTCTCGAAACACCCGGGCGTCACGTTCCGATGCGAAATAACCCTGATCCGCGCCCCAATTAGCAATTGTGTTTGCTACCCTGAAAACAAGCTCCTTGACACTTTTCTCTCTTTCCTGAGTTCCTAGCTGTCCCCTGAAATACTTGGAAGCTACTACGATGACAGCCATGTCGGACCAGAATGATGGAGCTTCAACATCATTCTGCTCAAAAATGGTATCCCCTTTGTCGTTTTGAATAACGACGGATCTTTTCTTCCAATCAACAAGGTCAAACGGCTCTCTGTCTTCTGACGAATAAACTCGTTCAAACATGAGACCTTGTGACGATAGCCCTGCAACAGTGAACAGGTTGTCACTACTGGAAATTTTTGATGAGGAGGCCTGATCAGTCATTTTGTCTCCACAATTAGTAAAAACCACACTACCAATTATAAGTCATTTAATTAGCTTTGGCAATATAACATATTGTAAAGCTTGATTAATTTATTCTGATGACCATCGGAATGATTCCTGGATTTCCTTTACCGATGTCTCAGGAGGAAAACCGCCCCGAAAAAGTTGGTCCACACTGGTAACAACCCGTTCCCCTGACCGACCCTCGGAGATTATGAGAACGTCGCGTGATTGTTGTCGCGCAAATTCCTGTATGTACTGCAAGCATGTTCCACAGGGGAGCAGGGGAGCATATAGATCTGAAACGACCGCCACAGCTAGAAACTCTTTGTGACCGTGAATAAGAGCGTGATTAATTGCGTTCCGTTCAGCGCACACACCCAACACTGGTATGAGGCATTCCGTATTACAACCCTCGAATATTGCCCCTCCCCTGGTGAGGACAGCAGCTCCGACCCTGAACCGACTCAAGGGAACGGAAGCATGATCTCGGACCAGTTTCGCAACGTCTAGCAATTTATCAATGTCCCACTGGGCGATACCCGATGACAACGTCACGTTAGAACTCATCCCAATCCGCTTGCAAAGTCTTAACCATGATTATTAGGTCATGATAAGCGCCATCACGGTCTTTGACATAGTCTTTTAATCTGGCCTGTTCAAAGAAGTCCAATTTGAGAGCAGCTTTGATTGCGGGTTCCTGCACTCCCGCGACGAATTCAGCCGCCAATTTCTCTATGCCCATGTCCATCGCGAGTTTCACGGCATTCTGTAACAGCTTGGGACCCAAGGCCTGACGGCGATAAAACGGATCTACCATCACTCTGACATGAGCGATATGTCGCAAACATTCAGCGATGGGTCTATGCAACTGAATATTTGCTATTATTGCCCCGCTCTCGGTGTTAACCGCCACTAGAGGCACAACCTTGCCATAATCAAGATTGCGAATCCATTCGGCTGTCGCGTTGGTTTCAGCCGTGTCGTCGTGTAAGAACCATCTCTCCTGGTCCGGTATACGAGCAAGAAAATCCTTTAGAAGTTGTTCGTCAGAAGACTTGAGGCAGCGCAACATGATTGAGGCGCCATCCTTTGTTTCCATACGTTCTGCGTATTCTTCGAGCATTTCCGTTCTCCTTGAAGACAGATCTGTCGATTATTTAAAATACTTATCAGAGGCCGGGTTCAATCGCAACGATGTATAGAAAACAGGGTGACATCTGTCATTACGTCTGATAATTGGTTATTAGAAATTGACATATAGAGAATATATCTAAGAATAATAGAACCTTGGAGGTTACACGATGGACGAAAAGGAAAAGATAATTTTAGACGCTATGAAGAACGCTGGTAAACCAGTCCGCCCCGGTGACTTAGCCGAAGCCGCCGGTATGGATTCCAAAGATGTATCAAAGATGATTGATTCATTGAAAAAGAAGGGACTGGTGATTTCGCCGAAGCGGTGCTATTACTCTCCGGCCGAAGTTTAGTTGGCCAATTACGGAATGTTGTCAAATGTGGAGAGATTTCGATCAGGAGCTTGTGCGTGCAATTACCGGTGTGAATGGTGATTGGGGGTGGATCGATTGTCTGAAATAGTTGACTCGAAATTTACCTTGCCCTCGAATCCCAGGCGGATTCATCTTATGGGGGCTTGCGGAGTCGGTATGGCCGGTGTCGCTGGTCTTTTTTTGTCCACAGGAGCCACAGTCACTGGCTCAGATCAGTCTGTATATGCTCCTGTGAGCGAATATTTGGCCAGGTTGGGAGTTAAAACTCAAGAAGGATATTCGCCATTGAACTTGAGTCCCCACCCTGATCTAGTGGTAATAGGCAATGTGATACGTAAAGAGAACCCTGAAGCCAGAGCAGTTGTCAGTGAGGGCATTCCATTTACGTCGATGCCAGGGGCCATAGAGGAATATTTCCTTCGTGGCAAACTTTCGTTGGTGGTAGCTGGTTCACATGGAAAAACCACGTTGAGTTCCATGATCGCGTGGATATTATATGATCAGGGAGTTGATCCTGGCTTCATGATAGGAGGTTTACCCTCGAACTTCAATGAAAGTTCCCGTTTCGGGTACGGCAAAATGTTTGTGCTTGAAGGGGATGAATACGATTCCGCGTTTTTTGACAAGCGCCCCAAATTTCTTCACTACCGGCCGTTTGTAGGAATTTTCACATCCTGTGAATTCGACCACGCGGACATTTATCGTGATTTGGGACAAATTCGACAGGCGTTTGAAAGCTTCTTAAACCTGGTTCCTGAAGAAGGGGCCATAATAGCCTGCAACGATGATCCAGTAGTCCGTGAAATCATTATGGGAAACCATTTCAGAGCTGAAACATACGGATTCCGTTCCGATTCATCCTGGAATCTGTCGGAAGTTAAAGACACGGGGGAAGGCATCAGCGTCGAATTTCTACGCTATGGCGCTAGCGTAGCGTCCGGTATATTGCCTGTCGTAGGCCGGCACAACGCCCTGAATGCGCTGGCGGCAGTAGCCTGTACCGAAAAAGTTGGAGTTGAGCCTAGTAAGGCATTTGAATCATTGACACATTTTAAAGGAGTGCTGCGGCGTCAGCAAATTACCCCTGTTTGTTCAGGGATACTTCTGGTTGATGATTTTGCGCATCATCCATCGGAAGTGCGAGAGACTCTCGCAGGTTTTCGTCTCAGGTTTCCAGACAGAAGGATAGTGGCCGTTTTTGAACCTAGAACAAACACAAGTCGCAGATCTATATTTCAGGATAATTACCTTGAGGCTTTTCTTCTGGCGGATCTATCAGTCTTGAGGGAACCTCCGGATCCATGGAAAGCCCCTGACGGTGATTTGTTCAGTTCGAGTTTGCTAAGCAATGAACTTGAAATTAGGGGAAAACGGGCCAGAGCCTTTTTGGAGACTGACTCGATCATCGATTTTCTAACAAGTGAACTCAGACCAAGAGACGTTGTAGTGGTTATGTCCAACGGCAGTTTTGAAAACCTGATTCCGAGGTTGTCCAAAAAAATGGAGGATCTGGGCCGATGAAAGAAGCTGCTTTTTACGAAAAGATCGACTTGAACGCTGTACGGTGCAGACTGTGCCGGCAAAACTGTAAAATCGAAGATGGTTGCAGAGGTTTTTGCGGAGTTCGTGAAAATAAGGAGGGAATCCTCTATACGCTGGTATATGACAAAATAGTCTCAACGAATGTTGATCCTATCGAGAAGAAGCCTCTTTTTCATGTTGTCCCTGGGACCAAGTCTTTTTCGATAGCTACCATGGGCTGCAACTTCAGATGTACTTTTTGTCAGAATTTTTCCATATCCCAACCTCCTCACGAGAATGGAACCATTTCCGGAGCGAGTTACCTCCCGAGCGAACTGGTATCCATGGCGGTCGACTCAGGTTGCGAGAGTATTGCGTACACTTACACGGAACCGACAGTCTACTATGAATTGGCGCGTGATACGATGACCCTGGCAAAGAAAGCCGGTCTTTTGAATGTGTTTGTAACGAATGGGTATATGAGTCGGAAGATGTTGGATGACGCTCGAGGCCTTATTGACGCTGCAAATGTTGATCTGAAGGCCTTTGACGACAAGTTCTACACGCAGTACTGTCAGGCGCGACTCAAGGGAGTTCTGGATTCTCTGAAGTATATAAAACAAATGGGTGTTTGGCTTGAGGTAACCACTTTACTGATCCCAGGGTTAAATGACGATGACTCTCAAGTCAGAAATTTAGCTCGCTTTATCAAAAGTGAGTTAGGCCGCGAAACCCCCTGGCACGTAAGTAGATTCTTTCCTCGTTACAAGGAACTCGGACTTCCCCCTACAGACGCGTCGGTTCTCAGGCGGGTGCGTCAAATGGGGATCGATGAAGGTCTCTACTATGTATATACTGGGAATTTGCCCTGGGAGTCTGGAGAGAAAACCTATTGTCCAGGCTGTTCCTATGCGTTGATTGATAGGGTAGGGTACACCATAGAAAAATACGCTATCAAGGAAGGTCGGTGTCCCAAATGTGGATATCAGGTTGAAGGACTTGGGGTCTAATCTGAATCCGCCCTTATTTTTTTTGGAGGCGCTTAATGAAAAGTAAATCAAATGTTTTAATAGCACCGTCCATATTGTCCGCGGATTTTTCACGTCTCGGGGAAGAAATCAAATCAGTTCAGGACGCGGGCGCTGATTGGCTTCATATTGACGTAATGGATGGTAATTTTGTTCCTAACATTACCATTGGTCCACTTGTGGTGAGTTCGTTGACGCGTTATGCGAGCGTTCCTCTTGACGTTCATCTCATGATCGCTAATCCCGATCGATATGTTAAGGATTTTCAAAAGGCCGGCGCCAACATTCTGAGCGTGCATCCTGAAGCATGCGTACATTTACACCGAACGCTGGTTGAGATTCGTGAGTTGGGCATGAAAGCTGGAGTAGCCCTAAACCCATCTACTTGCGTCTGTTCAATAGAAAACGTACTTGCGGAGCTGGACGTAATCATGGTGATGACTGTAAACCCAGGTTTTGGAGGCCAGGCTTTTATTCCTACCATGATTCCTAAAATCAAGAAAATCAGAAAACTGATCGATGAATCAGGTTATAATATCCTGCTCGAAGTCGACGGAGGGGTAGTTCCAGAGAATTCGACTGAACTCATTGGGGCGGGTGTAAATGTTCTTGTAGCTGGGAGCGCTGTTTTTGGCCGACCTCCTTACAGTTCTTCAATACGAAACATTAGGAATGGTTGTTATTAAGTCAGGTTTTAGCTGTTACCTACAGTAGAGGCGAAAATGAAAAGAAAAATTCCCTTTGTCTATTGCGCTCTTTTGAGTGTGTTCTGTGCGCTTATAATGGCGTCTACTACTATGGCCCTCATTGGAGTGGATGACACCGGGCATAAGAAAAATGTTCTTGCGCCGGACATGGAAAAGGATCCAGGTCTTTTTTTCTTGTTGGGGGAAGAATCTGAATCACAAGGGGACAGCGAAAGCATGTTGAATTACTTCAAACGCGCTCTCGACCTGGACCCTGCGTCAGACTACTTGCACACAAGAATCGCCGCCATTTTAGCAAGAAACCGCAAAATTGCGGACGCGATAGTCATGGCCAAGAACGCTGTCACGCTCAACCCCAAATCTTCGGAGGCATATACCATATTGGGGAAGATTTACACTGTGACAGGTGACTCTAATAAAGCAATTGAAGCCTATCATCGAGCCTTGGATCTGAAGCCGGACGATAGGGATCTATATGTGTTTCTAGGATCTTTGCAAGCGTCCCACAGAATGCTCAAGGAATCGGAAAAGACTTTTAACCTCATGATAGAGCGTTTTCCGGATGAGAAGGAGGGCTATTTCTATCTTGGTAAGGTCTACATCGAAGATGAGCAATACGATAAGGCCATCGAGATCTTCAAAAGCCTTCTCGATAGAAAAGGGGAAAGCGCCGCCCAGGTTCATGTGGAGCTTGGAGGTATTTACGCTGTTCAGAAGCAGTTTTCAACCGCGGAAGATCATTACAGACAGGCGTTGACCCTCGATCCTTTTAACCTTACTGCAAGGCTAAATCTTGCCCAGGTGTTGGCGAGTCAAAAAAAGTATAGCGAATCTTATGAAACTCTTGAAGAGTTGTCCAAATTAGCGCCGTCCAATCTGGGAATCCAGATCAAAATGGCCTTACTCCTGGCCGAACAGAAGCAATTTGACAAGGCTAGGGAACTGTTTGACAAAATTCTCCAGAGTAAACCCGGCTGGGACCAGGTTCGATTCCACCTCGGGCGTGTATTGAGGGAACAAGGCAAGCCCGAAGAGGCGGAAAAGGAATTTGTTCAGATTCAAAAGGGTCAACCCTCTTACGTAAATTCAAGAATCCTTCTGACTCTCATGTTTTTGAACCTGAAAGATTTCACAAAGTCTCTAAAATACGTTAACGAGGCAATTGCAGAGGATCCTAAAGATCCTGAGATCCATCACATCAAGGGTTCTATCCTTGAGGAACTGTATCGTTACAACGAAGCGATAAAGGAATACAAGTCAGGTCTAAATTTTGCCCCAGAGAATGCCAAGCTCTTGTATTCGTTGGGAAACAGTTATGAAAAGTGTGGCATGCGCACATTGAGTATGGCTACAATGGAAAAAATTCTCCAAGATAAGCCTGATGATGCGAGCGCTATGAATTTCATAGGTTACACCCTCGCAATCATGGGAAAAGATATGGATCGGGCTGAGAAGCTTGTCAGAAAGGCATTGGAAATCAAGCCCGATGACGGATATATAGCCGATTCCCTGGCTTGGGTTTTATTCAAAGCCGGTAAAATAGACGAGGCTCTCAAATACCTTGAAAAAGCGAACCAGAAAGTAAAAAGTGACCCAATTATCGCTGAACATCTTGGTGACGCGCTCTCGGCCAAGAGCCGACTTCCAGAAGCTCGGGAAGCTTATGAAAGATCCCTGGCCATCAATCCTTACAATGTAGTGGTTCAACAAAAACTCGGCAGGTTGAAGGCGCTTGAGGCACCTGAACAAAAAAAATAGAATGGACTGAAGGTCGGAAGGGCTTTCTGATTTGGAACGAAACGATTTGAACATCGTCCGAGAACGCTTCAATCTTAGGAGCGTATTCTTAAGATACTTTGTCGTTCTATTTGTCCTTTTAACCAATGAAGCGACTGAATTGGTTCAAGCTCAGGCGCCCAATGTTGGAGTGACCCCTTGTCCTCATTTTTCAATTCCCACTTCAGAGCTGAATCGAGGGTTCGATCTTGGGGGTGAGAAAGTGCCAATCAGCAGGTCTGACGTGAAAGAGCGTATAGAATTCCAGATTAATTTTTTGCTGCTCGACGCTCGTAGCGTGCTTGCTGAATGGCTAAACGAGAGGCGAAAATACTCTTGGATATTTGAAGAGATCTTTTCAAAGGAAGGGGTCCCAAAGGATTTTGCGTGGTTGTCGCCCATATTGGCTGGGATGAGCAAGTCAAATTCACGTCTTGCT
Organism: Desulfomonilaceae bacterium; assembly: GCA_041662605.1. Lineage (NCBI taxonomy): Bacteria > Pseudomonadati > Thermodesulfobacteriota > Desulfomonilia > Desulfomonilales > Desulfomonilaceae > Desulfomonilaceae bacterium. The sequence continues at coordinate 78,994 of JBAZSD010000006.1, read as the reverse complement.
CCGGTCGGAGTCTGGGCGTTGGACAAACCGTGTGGTTCATCTGAAGCGGTGGAGATGACCGCCGATTCATGGCGGGATGACCGTCTGGATATTCACCTGGCGACACGTTGTTTTGCCGGGCGAATTAAGAGCGTCAACACCGAGGTCGGAGCGGGCTGGTTAATGGCTTCAGTAGCCTATGCCCTGTCGCCAAAAAAGGTAAAGGATTTGATCGAAAAATGGAACTCATCAAATGTTTGGGACATCCCGTTGCCTGACAATGCGGACGATATGCTGTCGAGGTGGGCCGCATTCAAGATAATAGGAACCCATAGATCGTTTTACGGTTTGAAGTCAGGAGATCCCGCTCCTTTAACTTACGACAATCTCACATCAATAGAATTGACTAAGGATCTTTCAATCGGGGATATCGCAAAATTCGTAAAGGCGTCGCCCCGCCTTATCCTTGAGCTGAATCCCAAGATAAAGCCTAACAGCGGTGTTTTCCCAGCTAGAGACAATGGACGTCAACTGAGCCATTCAATAGCGGTCCCTTCCGGGTCCGGACATGTATTGTTGAAAAAGTTGCAGGAAACAGGTTTCTTGGCGTCGGGAAACAGGAAGTAAAAAATTTGGCTTTATCCTTATTAATGATACCATGCGGACACCCTGAATGGTTTGTTCTTGACTATGTTAAAAAAACGACTTACTGTTCAGACTAGAGAATTGACTTAACAACATCAATACGTTACAGCTTTTCGTCGGAGGTTTGGGAATGACTCTGGTTAGATGGGATCCACTGAAAGACCTGTTAAATCTTCAGGAGCGGGTCAGTCGTTTTGGCGCTTTGCCTTCTGATGAACCTCAGTCGAAACGTCGAACTTGCTGGCTGCCGGCCGTAGATGTTCTTGAAACTGGTGACGCGTACATCGTTCGGGCTGAATTGCCCGGAGTAGGCAGAGAGAATATAAATATAGAACTTTCGGGGAGGCGACTGGTCATCTCAGGCCGACGCGTTGAGGAAAATGAAATTCACTATGCGGCCTATCATACAGTTGAGCGCGTTGAGGGTTATTTTGAACGTAGTTTCAATATTCCGGGACCAGTTGATGTGGAACAAGCGAAAGCCAGGTACGTGGATGGAATCCTCGATCTTTACCTGCCCAAATCAGAAGAAGAACCCGACCGTTGCTTTAAAATTGAGTGCAAAGACTAATCGTCTAACTTCTTTCATACTGGTATGTTATGGAAACTGTCGATCCATACAGAGCATTAGGGGTTTCGCGTGATGCGACTGACGCCGAGATAAAATCGGCGTATAGAAAACTGGCTCGACGTTTTCACCCCGATCTCAATGGAAGCAGCCAGACGGCTGAATCCAGGTTCAAAGAGATTTCAGTAGCTTACGAGATTCTCAGTGACAAGGAGAGACGACGCCAATATGATATGGCTGGATCTGGGCAGGGCGGTTTCTCTCAAGCGGGATTTGAACAGTTCTTCACCAACGGTACCAGCTTTGGCGCTGGTCCCTATCAAAGAAGAGGCTTTGGTCAAGGAGGATTTTACGGCTCTAAAGGTCCGTCACCTGCGGAGGAATGGTTCTCGGAGCTTTTTGGCCCCTCCCACAGAAGAAAGCCTACCCAAAATCACAACGCGAAAGAGTCCGGGCTCGAACAAAATCTCGAAGTTTCGTTTCTGGAAGCTTATTCGGGAGTGAAGAAGGCAGTAACTACGCCTTATAAGACGCTTGAGGTGTATGTACCGGCAGGAGTAGACAACGGCTCCAGGATCAGAGTAGGGGGCCAAGGTTACCCGCATCGGATGGGAGGCAGAGCCGGAGATCTTTTTTTGAATCTTTCCGTAAGAAACCATAGGTTTTTCAGGCGTCACGATAAGGACATCTTTCTTGACGTTCCCGTAACTCTCGGAGAGGCCCTTCTTGGAGCCAGGATTGAAATTCCATCTCCAGATGGGAAAGTAGCTCTAAAGATACCCCCTGGAGTCCAAAGCTCAACTTCATTTCGGTTCAGGGGAAAGGGTTTTCCTTCATTAAGGGACCCGGTTCGCGGAGATTTTCTTGTCAAGGTGAACGTTGTGTTGCCTGACAAAATTGACAATCTGTCCCGGAAACTTGTAGAAGAGTTCGAAAAACTCAATCCTCTGCGTCCTCGCAATAATTTCTTGAAAAGATAAGTTTAATTTTGTAACATGTCAGGGTTAAATTTGAACTCCCCAAATTACCCACGTAAGGAGGAGAGGCCTAATGGCGGATTTCGAAGACGAAGAAACCCAAGGGTTCAAAGTTAGTGACAAGAGACGATTCTCTTCGGAAGGAGAGAAGAATCAAGATCAGGATTCGGGTGATATTCCCGGCGTTAAAGAACCTGATAAGCCAGATGATTCTTTCAAGGAAGAACCAAGAAAGAAGCAACGGGCAGCGCCGCTACCCGATGTTAATTTCTCAACATTGATAGCTAGTCTAGCCCAATCAGCTTTGTTTCAATTAGGTCTTATGCGTACTCAGGATATGAATGAGCCGATTGAACCGGACCTGGAAGGGGCAAAACAGACGATAAATCTAATAGCGATACTGGAACAAAAAACTAAGGGAAATTTGACGGAACAAGAAAAGAAACTTATAGATGATACTCTTTTCCAGTTAAGAATGGCTTTTGTAGAAGTCTCAAAATGATCTTATGAAAATTAAGAACCAGTTACAGGAGAAACGATATGTCCAGAGTCTGTGAAGTGTGCGGTAAGAAACCATTGCGGGGTTACAATGTTAGCCATGCTCACAACCGCAACAAGAAAATCTCTTTGCCCAACCTTCAGAAATTGCGAATCATTGAACCATCAGGAAGAGTCAGGAGAGCAAAGGTTTGCACCCGATGCATCCGAGCAAACATGGTTTCAAAGGCCCCTTGAACTGATAGACAAAATGGGAACCGGTCATGCGTGAGAGAATCTGCCAATTTACAGGTTCAGACGGTTCCCAGTCGTTCTACTTCACGAACACCCTTGACTTTCTTTAGCGCGTTGATGATGCGAGTCAAGTGTTCGACGTTCCGGATACCTACCATAAAAATCCCACGAGCGTCTGTTTTATCTACAGTGTTAACGGTAGCCTGAATGATATTGGAATCGTTGGATGTGAAGACTCCACTGATAGAAGCCAACATTCCGGGTTTGTTTTCCGAAACTATTCCAATTCTGACTGTTCGTTCAAGTGATTGTTCATCATCCCAATTTGCTTCAACGATCCTTTGGGGGTCGTCATCAGGCAGATTGCCGCAGTCCATCTTGTGAATCGTCACGCCCCGACCTCTTGTAATAAAACCCTGTATCGGATCTCCAGGTAGAGGATTGCAGCATTTCGCGAAATGAACCAGCATATCTGACAGCCCCTGAACTTTCACCCCGCTCTTTCCTTTTGGGCGCTTGGGTGTCTTGAGCTTTTCCTCGATGGATACAGCTTTTTGCTGTTCTCGTTCGCTTAGCGGAACCAACCTCGTGACAATAATCTTGGCTGATTGGCGTCCATGCCCGATGGCTACGTATAGTTCGAGTTCTGTCTTGAAATTGAACTCTTGAGCGATTTTAAGGATTTGACCATCTTTTTCTACACGGCTTAGGTCGATTTTCCACCTACGAAGCTCCTTTTCGACGGATTCTCTCCCACTTTCAATATCCTTCTCTCGCTCCTGGGTCATAAGGTAATGGCGAATCTTGGTTCTTGCTCTGCCGGTCTTTACGTGCTTGAGCCAATCTTTGCTGGGTTTTTGGTGGGCTGATGTGATTATTTCAACGGTGTCTCCGGTAACAAGCTCATATTTCAGAGACACCATTTTGCCGTTGACCCTGGCTCCTATGCAACTGTTCCCGACTTCTGAGTGTATTGAATAGGCGAAATCCAGTGGAGTGGAGCCTCGCGGAAATTCCTTAACATCTCCTTTGGGAGTGAAGACATAGACTTCATCGGGATACAAATCGACTCTAACATTCTCAAGGAATTCTCTGGGGTCATCAAGATCCTGTTGCCACTCCATCATCTGTCTGAGCCAGTTGACTACCCTGGCGTCTTCCGGTGAGACAGATTTACCTTCTTTATAAGACCAATGCGCTGCTATACCCTCTTCGGCTATCAGATCCATTTCATGAGTTCGTATCTGGATCTCAATTCTATGTCCATGGGGTCCTATGACGGTTGTATGAAGCGATTGATAACCGTTGCTTTTGGGCATGGCTAAATAATCCTTGAAACGACCGGAAACCGGTCTCCAAACGGCATGTATCAACCCGAGCACTGTGTAACACTCACTAACCGAATCAAGAATTATTCGGAACGCCGTGAGATCATGCAACTGGTCAAACTCCAGTTTCTGGGAAATCATTTTTTTATGGATGCTGTAAACGTCTTTATTTCTACCTTTGGTAACAGCTTTAATATTTTCCTTTTCCAGCTTTTCTGTGATTACCTGTAGAACCTGATTGACGTACACTTCTCTTTCCCTGACTGATTCTTCCAGCCGTCTCTGAATGAATTCATATCTGTCAGGCTCGATATATCTAAACGCAAGCTCCTCAAGCGTGGTCCTCATCCAGTAAATGCCGAGACGCGCAGCCAGGGGAGCGTAAATCTCCATAGTCTCACGCGAAATTCTTGTCTGCGCCTCGCGAGGCATATGGGAAAGTGTGCGCATATTGTGCACGCGATCAGCAAGTTTCACCAAAAGCACGCGAATATCGCGGCTCATGGCAAGAATCATCTTCCTGAAATTCTCAGCTTGGCGTTCCTCTTTGGACTGGAAGGCAATCTTGCTGATTTTGGTGACCCCATCCACGAGGGTCGCTATTTCCGTGCCGAAGTACCTTTCGATATCTTCAAAAGTACTTAACGTGTCTTCGACAGTGTCATGAAGCAAACCAGTCGCGACTGAGGCTTCATCAAGCCTCATTTGCGCGAGAATAGCGGCGACAGCCACAGGGTGGGTCAAATACGGTTCGCCGGACATTCTGGTTTGACCCTGATGCACTCTAGCCGAATAAACATAAGCCGCACGTATAAGATCAAGGTCCGCGTCCGGGTAATAGGACTTGACCATGTCCATTATTTCGCCGAAACGAACTATCCGGATTTCTTTAAGCTTCATGTTCAATGTTACTTGCTGAGATGGTATTTGGATTCAAGCATTGTTACAGTTTAATTCAAACACGAGTCTTTCCCGTTCGCTTCTTAAATATCAGTTTAAGAGGCGATCCTCCAAAATCGAAATATTCCCTTAGGCGATTTTCCAGATACCTTCGATAGGAAAAATGTATGGCCTCTGGGTAATTACAGAAAAAGGTGAACGTAGGAGGAGCTACACGACTCTGTGTGACATAATAAATTTTATTTCTGCGATACTTGGCCCTCATTCCGGGAGGATGCTCAAGCAATACGGCCTCAAGGAACTTGTTCAATGTTCCAGTAGAAACCCTTTTTCGATATTTGTTGAATAGATCATCTATAAGATCAAAAATCTTGACGCAACGGGTTCCTTCCAAAGCGGAAATCGAGACTACAGGCGCAAAATCAAGAAATTTGAGACATCGTTTTACTTCACTGACGCAATGGTCAAAAGTTTTTGAGTCTTTCTGAATTGTGTCCCACTTGTTGATTGCCAGTATAACGCAATTTCCCTTTTCATGAGCGTAGCCAGCGATGCGAGCGTCCTGATCCGTCACAAGTTCATGGGCGTCTAACATAACCAGAGCGACGTCCGCCCGATCAATACTTCTGAAGGCTTTTGTAACGCTGAACGTTTCAACGCTGTCAAAAATTCTCGCTTTTCGCCTGATACCGGCAGTGTCTATAAAAAGGTATTCCCGACCCTCCCTTCTTACGGTTGTGTCAATTGAATCACGGGTTGTGCCTGGAGTAGGGTTCGCGACTAGGCGTTCTTCGCCGAGAAGTAAATTGATCAGGGTGGATTTGCCGACATTGGGCCTACCAACGACAGCCACTCTGGGGATAACCGTTTCTTCGAGAGTATCTCTCACAGGATCAGGGGTTTCGGACTCTATTTCCTTCATCAGCGCCTCAACAAAATCACCGAGACCGTACTTTGTTGTTGCGCTCAAAGTATATAAAGGATCTACCCCAAGTCGGTAAAAATCCACCGAAAATGATTCGAATTTTTCAGAATCAATTTTATTTACTACGTAAAAGACCTTCTTGTCAGTCCTTTGTAGTATCCTAACAATTTCGTTATCCGAAGGAGTGAGCCCGGCTTGGCCATCCCCCAAAAACACTATAATATCCGCTTGTTCTACGGCTATCATGGTTTGGGTTCTCATTTGAGCCAAGACCTCGTCATCAGTGCTTGGTTCAAACCCTCCCGTGTCCACTATGACGAAAGATTTTCCGTCAATAGTAACATCCGAGTAGTTTCTATCACGGGTGAGCCCGGGAGTATCATGGACAATCGCTTTCTTTGAACCCACCAGCCTGTTGAACAGGGTTGATTTCCCCACGTTTGGACGTCCCACTAACGCCACTAGTTTTTTCAGTTTTCTTGCCATGAGAAGTTTATAACATAACAGAGATTATTACATGTAGTATTCTAATCAATATTTGTGTTGTTGAAATGATTAAAATGTTGAAAAAAGGCACGATAATTCTTATAATCAAATGTTATGATTTTTTCTCACAACCAAACTAAAAATAATAAGTCCAAAAATTTAATTGCGCAGCTTTTAATAGCTTCGACCAATACTCTCGCAAATCACGCCGCTTGCAACGAGAACAAATTCCCTGAAAGCGATCAGTGGCCATGAACAGACAATTTTTTGGAACCGATGGAGTCCGGGGAGTGGCCAACGAAGAGCCTATCACCGCTGAAACAGTTCTCAAGCTGGGGAAAGCCTTAGCCAAAATCGTTTCGGAAACCAGCAGCGCAAATACTCAAAGGATTTTGATAGGAAAAGATACCCGTTTGTCCGGGTCCATGCTTGAAATGGCGCTTGCCGCAGGTATTTGTTCCATGGGAATGGACACGATATTAGTTGGTGACATACCTACGCCGGCTGTGGCGTTTCTTACGACCGACATGATGTGTGACGCGGGCGCTGTTATTTCGGCGTCGCACAACCCATTTGAGGATAATGGAATCAAATTCTTTAACAATAGAGGCCTCAAGCTTGATGACCCCCAGGAATCGGCGATAGAGAAACTGCTTGTCTCAGATGAGATTAAACCAAACACCGACATCTCTCATCGATTGGGAAAAGTTCATAGATTGCAGGATGCTTTAGGACGCTATTTGGTCTTCTTGAAAAGTAGCCTTCCCAAAGGATCAGACCTAAGAGGCCTAAAAATTGTTGTGGATTGCGCCAACGGAGCTGCATTCAGCGCTGCTCCGGCAGTCCTTGGTGAGTTAGGAGCTGAAGTCGTTTCTATTTCAACTGAGCCTGATGGAAAAAATATTAACTTTGATTGCGGTTCCCTGTACCCGGAACGAATGACTCGTGAATTACTAAAGCATAAAGCAAACATTGGGGTGGCGCTTGACGGTGACGGCGATCGAGCGATTTTTGCAGACGAAAGAGGAAATGTTGTAGATGGCGATCAGATTATGGGTATGGTAGCCGCAGACATGTCCGAACGTGGCTCTTTGAAGGGAAACACTCTTGTGGCCACGGTGATGAGTAACATCGGGTTGGAAATCGCCATGAAAGAGCGCGGTATAAAGCTAGTAAGGACTCCTGTGGGAGATAGATACGTCGTCGAGCGGATGCTCAAAGAAGGGTACAATTTCGGAGGTGAACAGTCTGGTCATCTGGTTTTTTTTGATCATTCAACTACGGGAGATGGAATACTATCGGCGCTGCAGGTAGCTTCAATCATGAAACGATCCTCTAAGTCGCTGTCGCAATTGACTGCATGGATCAAAAAATATCCACAAATCCTGAAGAATTTGCAAGTTACCAGTCGTGTCAATTTCGAAGAAATCCCTGCAGTGCGCGAAGTTATGAACAAATGCCGCCAACGGCTCGGCGACTCAGGTCGGATTCTCGTTAGATATTCGGGGACTCAGTCCCTGTGCCGGGTTATGGTAGAAGGAAAGGATCAAGAGTTGGTTCGGCAGGTCGTAGAGGAGGTGTCTGAAGCCCTTGTCAGAAACATTTAACATGACCAAGTCAACTTTGGACATTGCCAGGCAAGCCCTTGAAATTGAAATTGAAGGGATCAAATCCGTGATTTCAAGGCTGGACGAGAGCTTTGAAACAGTTGTGGACCTTTTGTATTCTCTGAGAGGACGCATTATAGTTACTGGTGTGGGCAAATCCGGCATTATAGGGAGAAAGATAGCTGCAACATTTACCAGCACTGGCTCCCCGGCAATTTTCGTACATCCACTGGAGGGTTTACATGGAGATGTCGGCATAGTCGGTCGTGACGACGCTTTGATAGCTATATCCAATAGTGGGGAGACTACAGAAATTACCTCACTAGCCGCTACTGTCAAAAAGTGGGGCACAAGGATAGTGGCAATGACAGGTAATACGTCGTCCACGCTGGCTCGTATGGCGCAGGCGACTCTGGATTGTAGAGTTGAACGTGAAGCTTGTCCTCTCAATATGGCTCCCACAGCGTCGACTACAGCCTCCTTGGCCCTAGGTGACGCTTTGGCTGTCGCTTTGATGGTAAGGCGAGGGTTTAACAGAGAGGATTTTCTCAGGAGTCATCCAGCCGGAAGTCTGGGTGAAAGGTTGAATTCAAAGGTGAAGGACTTGAAACTCGACAGCGCTTCTGTGCCTCAAGTTTCTCCTGAGGCGAAAATTGGTGAAATAGTCGAATCAATAAACAGCAAGAACCTAGGGTTGACAATGGTTACTCGAGGAGATTCTACGCTGGGCATAATAACCGACGGTGATTTGAGAAGGGCCCTAGCCAACGGAACCAACCTGTTCGACAAAGAAGCCCGACACATTATGACCGAAAATCCACTAAGTATTCGGGCCGACAGAACAGGAGCCGAAGCTTTGGAAATAATGGAACGCAAGTTGATCACCGCTCTGACCGTTACCGATTTTGAAGGTAGATGGCTGGGCATAATTCATTTACATGACTTGCTTGGGAAGGGACAGGTTCGTTTTGCGTCATAAGACCCCTTTAAATGCCAATGCTGTGGGGTTATAGTTCTAGGGTAAAATTGTTTCTCCGGTTTGTTGAACAGCGCCGGAAAAGATAGAGCGTGTTTTCTTGAATTTCTCAAGTCAGGAAACACCGATGGAGGCCGTGATGAAATTGAAAAAAGAGGACCTCGAATATTTCGGAGGCATTCTTCAAAGACAGCTTGACGAATTGGTGCGTGGAGCAGGCCGTACAGTCGATGACATGACTGAAGGAGACGGGAAAACTGGTTTTCCTGATCCAACTGATAGGGCGTCACTTGAATCTGACCGAAACTTTGAACTTAGGATAAGGGATCGGGAGAGGAAACTGATCAATAAAATCAAGAAGGCTTTGACAAAAATCGAGGATGAAAGCTTTGGCTTTTGCGAAGTCTGTGGAGAACCTATCGATTTCAAGAGACTCGAAGCCAGGCCGGTTACGACCCATTGCATAGAATGCAAGACATCGGAGGAAGAAGAAGAGAAGATAAGGAAAGTCTGACTGATCAACGCACTTTTTAATCAGGAGAGATCGATAGGCGGTAAATTTGAGTGTCCCATTAGTTCCTGATTTCGTTCAACTGGTCATAAGCCTTTTGAGCGCCAATGACAGCCCGGTTGATGCGTTGCGGGGTGATCTTGAAAAACATTTCGGGCCGATAAGGGATGTTTATGGTCCTCTCAAATTTGATTTTACAAAATATTATGATAAAGAGATGGGCTCCGGCATCAGAAGATGGATAATTACGATAGAAAAGCTCGTAGATCCTGAGCGATTGTCTGAAATCAAACTGTTGACGAACGAGATTGAAAGAAAGTATAGCCGTGAGGGTCGAAGACAGTTCAATTTGGATCCTGGTTTACTTACTCTCGGCAATTTTGTCCTGGCGACCGGCAAAAACAATGCTCATAGGATTTACCTGAACAAAGGAATATTTGGCGACTTGACACTAATTTTTCGCAGAGCAAGCTATCGCCCCTTGGAGTGGACATACCCCGATTACTCCGATTCCGTTCTTTTGGATATCCTTAACCGGATCAGAGAAAATTATAAGATTAAGCTGGAGAAACAGCGTTGAACAAAAAACCGATTAAAAGCATGACAGGTTTTGGTCGTGGCGCTCACACGGTAGGGGATGTAGAAGTAGTGACGGAAATTAGGGCCGTTAACCACAGGTTCCTTGACATGTTCGTGAGGCTCCCCAAGACATATACCTGTTTTGAACCACAGATTCGTAAAATCATTTCAGACAATACCAACAGAGGTAAATTTGAGATCACGGTCACTCGTTCCGGAGCAAAGGGCGCACTTATAGATCTATCGGTTGATCACGACCTTGCGGATCGTTATCACAAATGCCTGCTTGAATTAAAGGATAGTCTTGGTCTGGCAGGCGATGTTACAGTTTCAGACATGCTTACGCTAAAAGAAATCATATCATCCGCAGACAACCTTGAAGGTTTTGAACAGGAATGGGGTCTCGTAGAAAACAGTGTTCAGTCTGCTCTGATCAAGTTGGACGAAATGAGAAAGACCGAGGGCGCTACACTCTGGAAAGATATAGAAGCAAGATTGATGTCTATTAGCGCAACGATAGACCATATAAGTCCGTTGGTTGAACACGTTTCTTCAGAAGCTAGAAACCGCCTGGAAAAGAAAGTTAAAGAGCTGACAGGCGGCTTAGAAATTGATAATGACAGGATGCTTCAGGAATTGGCGCTGATAGCGGAGAGGTCGGATGTTAGTGAAGAGTTGACCAGATTGAAAAGCCATGTGGAACAATTCCTCAACTTTGGAAAAGAAGGGTCACCCCTAGGCAGAAAACTGGATTTTCTATTACAGGAGCTTCACAGAGAAGTTAACACGTTAGGCGCAAAATCTGCGTCGACAGATATCTCCACGTATGTAGTCCTCATAAAATCGGAAGTAGAAAAAATTCGGGAACAAACCCAGAATATCGAATGACCGTATAAACAATAGAGAAGGTGCAATGTAATGGCTCGAGTAACCGTTGAAGATTGTCTCGATAGAGTTGAAAACAGGTTTGCCCTTGTAGTCCTGGCGTCCAAAAGGACCAAGGAATTAAAAAGAGGAGCGCCGCTTCTTGTTCGTACAAGGGACAACCGAGAAGTGGTCATGTCTTTGCGTGAAATAGCGGCAGGTAAGGTAGGCGGATCACTACCGCCGGCGCACGCGGTCAAGACTGAAAGTGAACTCAAAGTGGAAATAAAGAACGATTGAGCAACCAACGCCGAACCAATACCGGCCGAACTCTCATTTATGGAACCCATCCGGTGATTGAAACCATCAGGGCAGGCCGAAGGAAAATTTATGAAGTTTTCCTTGTAAAGGGGTCCGATGGAGAGAAACGTCTCGGATCCGAGCTTGACAAACTAAGGGTCAATGTCAGGGTTATGTCGGGGGCTGAATTGAATTCGCTCACCCCCGCTGAGTCGAAAAATCAGGGTGTCGCGGCCCGAGTTGAGCCGTTTCCTTACTCTGATTTTGAAACTCAATTATCTGTTTTAAGTCAAAATCAGGATTGCGCTGTACTCGTCCTGGATCAAGTCCAGGATCCCAATAATCTGGGAAATATTTTGAGGAGCGCCTGCTGTTTTAAAGTTGACCTTGTTGTTTTGTCGAGGGATAGGGCGGTCCCCGTAACTGCTTCGGTTGAGAAAGCGTCTGCCGGCGCAGCCGCCCACATGAATATCTGTATGGTTACGAACCTTAACAGAAGTCTTGAAGCCCTTAAGAAATCCGGTTGCTGGGTTTACGGAGCGGACGCCTTGTCAGGAGAAAGTCTATTTGAAACGAAAATGTCCGATAAGGCGGTATTTGTGATGGGAGCGGAAGGCTCAGGACTGAGGAGACTGGTTAAAGAAAATTGCGATATCATGATCAGGATTCCCATGACTGGACCAATCGGATCGCTGAACGTGTCAAACGCTACTTCAATAATCCTGGCCGAAGCTTTCCGCAGGACGACGTCGAAACAAACCAATAAATTTTGATCACACAGTGAAACCCCCTGAATCATTAATTCCTTGAACAGGCTTGTCTATGAAACTGCTTGTAGACCCGCGTCCAGAAAATAACCTGTTTGAACTGAATCCACAAATTGTGATTGGAATGGAACCAGATGGCCAAGTGGAGGTCTTCTATCAAGAAGGGATGTCTCAACCGGATAGACATTTTCTGGTCAGTCTGGCAGAAATGGCGCTCTTTGCCATAGAGGAGAATGACCTCCAAAGTCTGGAATTTATGAGTCACGCTGATATTGAGATCGAAAAAACCGGCAGGCTTCAGAAATTGAATTTGGCGCTCATGATTGCAAGGTTCGAGACCGGAGGATTTGTGTGTCTGATTCTAGGGGATCCCGGCGGAGCCCGAAGGTTGGCCCGCCAGGCTATCAGGACTCTAACAGGCAGAATAAGACTTGATGTGCCGTGAGACAATTTTTTTGAACGATTAAAAGGTTTGACAAGGCGCTTACATTTAGAGGTTTGTTTAATGAACAGAAAATCCTTAGCTATGTTCTTTCTCTTATTGATTTCATTCGTGGGGCATGAGGCCAATGCCGCAAACATAACCGGCAGGTGGGAGGCTTCCATAATGGGCCATCAGGTAAAAGCCGTGGCTGAACAAAAAGGGCAGAGCGTATCAGGAGTGGCTTATCTTTACGATCCTTTCGGAAATAAGACCACTTGGCATTTTAATGGAACGATTCATGGCAACAATATTCAGGCGGCGCATCACGATGGTCACAAATTCGTAGGCAAAGTTGTCTCTGACGGGAAAATGTCAGGAATACTGGAGACCAATAACGGATTCCACATCCCGCTTGATATTTACAGCGTTCGATGAGAAGCTGGCGGCGCATGTCAGGTTCATGGAGAGAAAGGGCCGAGCAAATAAGAACTATATGGTTCCTATTCGCGATGATTCCGCTTGTGATCGTTAGCGCAGCGCTTTGTTTTTTGGTCTTGGCGCTGGTTTCCCCGTTGACTGCTTATGCCTTTGTCACAAAAAAACATTTGAAGCCCGCCGGACCTCATCTCCCAAGGCGCAATTAACCTTATTCAATTATTCCGAAGGGTTGTTGTGTGGATCTAGTTTGGATGAAAGCGATGAAGTCGAGTAATCGTTCGCTTCGCTTCTACTCGACGAGTCAGCGAACAGCGGTTCCCCTGTTCCCAGTTTATAAATGGCTCCATCAGAGACCGACTCATTAAGTGCTGAGAGCTTTTTTATCCTTTGATTCATCTTGATTATTTCTGGATCATCTTTTGTGAGAAGTGACCATGAGTCAAAAATAGTTTTTTCAACGTTTCCGTTTCGAAAGAATATTTCTATCGACTCAATAGTTCCTTGTTCTGAAAACTTCACGTTGACCTTCTGTATAGATTCAAATTCGCTGAGATTGCCTGGATCAATTTCAAGCAGCGTGGCGTTATTGAGTCTTTGTTGCTTCATCTCGGCAAATTGCGATGTTTCGCCGTTTCCAAGGGCATTCACAATCAACATCATGGGGTCTGCCAACCGGGACAAATTTCGCTCTCCTTGGGTCTTGTAGAATTCAATGTCGCTATTGTCATGGATCAGGGCTACAAAATCTCCATCGGAGAGAATGTCAAGATTGACATCACCAGTCAGGCGCAGTTGAAACCGTCCAGGTTTTTGGAAAATTAACCGCCCTTTCATTCGAGTTTCGTGCTCAAACAAATTGGATTTTCTGACTTTATGGAAATCCGCCTGGAATTGCCCAACGACGTATGCTTTCTTTTCAACAATTTTCAGAAGGGAATGCAGGTCAGATTCTGGAATCAGATTGCTTGTAGATGCGCAGCATGAAAGCAACAGAGTTAATAAAAAAGGCGTAAATCGCGCTAAAACAGAGCCACAATGCCCTATAGCCTCTATTCGTGAAATCTTGGTCAAATTGACGGCCTAATGATCATAAACGTGTTCCCACTGTATTTTTCCTCCTGAAAGAAACTCACTTACTATATTTAACAATAATTGTTGTCTGTGGAAAGGGGTGGGAGGTGATGATTCCGATTTTTGGCTAAGTTATCGTGATCCAAGAAGCTTGGAAAATGTCCCGCGAATCCCTTCACCCAACGACATGACATCCTGACCTATTTGTTGGAGAATATTTGAAGGCGGGGTTTCCGAGTCTGTGCGTTCGGAAGTTGTTTGTTGCGATTGAGGAGCCGTTTTTTCTGCGGAGCCAAATGAATCGAGTATCGATACCCCAATCTGGTTGCGGTTGGGCAAAGGCAGAGCAGCAGGCAACTCAGAAGTCCCTTTTACCGGATAACCGGCCGTTGAAGGAGGCGCCTTAGTTCCAACGCCAGGAATCGTTGCCGTAACCCTCCCTGCGTTGTCCGGTTGGACAGGAATTGCAGAGTTACCCGATGGATAGTAAGGCTTTGCAGGTGGTAAGTGGCCGATGTTCCTGGGGACGTTTCTGGGACTCACGGGAACGTGTTTCAGACCGGGTTTTCCACTGGACGTGGATGGCGCTGGACGCGCGGAGGGAGGGACGGATGATTCATGAGATATCGCGGCAGGAGATGAACTGGGGCTCCTGCGAGCTGGAGTTTTCCCCTGATCTGTTATTCTCTTGGGACTGGGGCTCCTCTTTGGACGCGTTTCAACGGATGGTTGAAAAGGTAAGGACTTAATATTCTCTTTGGGGGTTTCTTCAGAATCAGGTATAGGAGCCTGAGGCCCTAAAGGGGCTTGCGTAGGCCCTTTTTTTGTTGGTCCTCCCATGACCGCCGATGGGGGCGGTAAAGTAATCCCCTGTCCTGCGTCTGATTGAAATGGCGAGTCTTCCTGGAGCGCCAGTTCAATTCTGGTAGGCTCAAGTACAGCCTCAAGAACTCTTTGCAATTGGACTGAATCCCAATCCACTCTGCCAACGAAAAACCCCAAGATTCTACCGTTCCTGTCGATAATGTAGGTAGTCGGGTAGGCTGGAATTTCATAAATAGCCACAGAGTTTCGATCCGTCACAAAAGCTGTAGACTCGTTGCCGGCAAAGTTTCTTCGGCTAACGGACAATGTAGAGTGTTCGTTAAATCCGACCTGGATATCCAGATGGTTAGCTCTAAGAAAGGCCCTGATCGCATCGATCGAATCTACTAAGTTCAGCCCTATCACTTCGATCCCCCGCTCCGAATACTTTGAATGAAGTTTCTCCAGAGCTAGGGCTTCTTCGGGCCACTTTGCCGTATTAACCGTCCAAAATGTCAAAATAATCAGTTTGCCTCGGAACTGTTTCAAATCAGTCTTTTGGCCTGTTGTTGTAGTGAATTTCAAATCATTTGCAGGAGCGAGAAAATTCAAAGGGTGAAAGTTAGTCCCTTTCAAAGCATGGTTCAACAAGTCGACATTGTCTACGTGTATCGAGGCAAATAACCACTGCGCGTTAAGAAAAAAGCATATTAAAATGATAACGCAAAAACGAATCATTAAAGGGCTCCGGCGCATATATAACAAATCGATTTAATTATATATTATAATCATTAGTATTTCAAGGATTTTATTGAAATTAACACATCTTGCTTTTTGAAGACTCCCGCTATATAAACCAAATGGTCCGGGGTGAACAAGACGATCGCCGGCGCAAACAGCGCGGGAGGAAAGTCCGAACTCCACAGGGCAGGATGCCGGGTAACACCCGGTGAGGGTAACCTTGAGGAAAGCGCAACAGAAAGCAAACCGCCTTCTGAAAAGAAGGTAAGGGTGAAACGGTGAGGTAAGAGCTTACCGGTTCTTGTGGTAACACAGGAAGCCAGGCAAACCCCATCCGGAGCAAGACCAAATAGGGAAGCGATTGAGGGTGGCCCGCCCGAAGCTTCCGGGTTGGTCGCTGGAGGTGGCGGGTAACCGTCATCCTAGATGAATGATCGTCATCCGGGTCACCGGAAACAGGATTCGGCTTATTGTCCACCCCGGACTACCTTCAAAGGAGTTGAAAATGGGCGCGACCGACAATAGATCAGAGGATTCAAGAGGCGCTTCCGATCAATTGATTAAATCGGACAATTCTAGTCGAGGGATTACCAGACTCACTTTGACGTTACTTCTGGTTTTGGTGATTTTTACTACAGCTATCGTCTCGGTTTATCGAAATGAGTTAATCTCGACAGTTCGCAAATTATCGACGGGCCTGGTTTCAAATCAGACAGCCCGGCGGACCGCCGATGGCGCAGCCAACCAGGAAGGGACTTCTCAAAAGGAGCCGGCAGTCTCCGCAGTGGCTCCTCTTTCACCGACAGCTCAAATCAATCCTGAGAAATCTGACAAATTGGCGCTAACTTCGCAGGAGGCCTCGCCGACTCAAAAGATCAACCCTACTGCTCCTGTTCTTTCGGAACACGACGCGACTAAATCAGAAACTTCCATCGCTCCAACCGGCCAACAGTCTGCCTCAACCGGTTCCGTTTCTCCGCCCCCAACAGAAGGAAACATCTCTTCATCCCCCAGTTCCGGTTCATCTTCCGAGACGCCATCAGTTCAGCCTGGTAAAAAAGAAGGCGATCAGGGGATTCCCCAAAAAGATATGTCGCCGGAAACTTCATCCAAGGCTAACGTTGCGGATCTGTCAAATCAGGAAAAGGTGGTTAAACCCAAGCTTTCTGAAGAATTTCAGCTTCCGGGATCCATACGGGTCAAAATTCATGACTATGCTGGGGTTCATACAAAATGGTCCCTCATGATAATCGTAGACAATTCGGAAATCATGAGTAAAGAATCAAAAATCTGGAAACCCGCCAGGGTAAAGATGGCCGGGGAATCGATACAAACCGTCATGGAAGCCATAACACCCGGTTCGAAAATCGCTATGAAAGATTTCGTGTGTAAAGGAGATTCCGCAAAGCAAAAAGGCCTCTGTCCGGTTCAAACAATATATGACTGGTCCGAATATCCTTTCAAGGGCTTAAAAGAAAAAGCTAACAGCCTCACCTCCGGGAAGATCACCAACCCTTGCGGAGCAGTGTTAAGCTCACTGAAAAAAGACTTTGTTGGGGTAGGTAATCACGTTCCACGGTTGTTACTGATAACTTGCGGCCAGGCAAAATGCCCTGCGAAAGAATCCAAGAAAGTATTGGGTCGTCAGAGTCCAGGAGCCAAAGTTACGATTGATGTTCTGGCGATAGGCGCGCCTGTTAAGAGACATCCTACCTACGCATTACTTGCCAAAAAGTCAGGCGGGTTTTTTATGTCAGTCGATACACCTGCCCAGTTGCAAAACGTCTTGGCTCGTTATAAAAAGGCCCTCCGAGTATCAACGCTCGAAAAAATAGAAATTAGGACTGACAAGGCCATCGTGAGTGTTACCCCCGACGTTGATTTGGCTTTGGCCCCAGGGATCTATACAGTTGTGCTTCCCAAAATTAAGGGTATAGCGGATTCCCATAGGGCCATTCCAAATGTAAAAATAAAATCCGGCCATGCCATGGTCATAGAAGTTAACCCCAAAAAGGGTAAAGCGACAATAAAAGTTACTGATAAACAGCGATCCAACCCGTGACAGTTCGTGTCCTCGGAGAACTCTCTAAACGGAACTACAAATATACAAAAAGTAACAAAGCTACAAGCGAACTTGCGCAAGAAACCGATTGACAGACGTTCCATAGCCTCCTAAAGTTAGAGTAGTATGGTTTCCGTATACGCATAATCATCTCTCATTCCCTCACGTTGCGTATCCTCACACATTCAGGATTCCGGCACGCGCTCTTTCTTGACAATCTGGTGAGGGAAGCCATGAAATGTCGGAAATGCCAATTCAAAAATCCTGCGGGTATGAAATTCTGTGGGGAATGTGGCGCCGAACTGACACTGGCCTGCCCGAGCTGCTCCGCTTCCAATCCTCCACAGTTCAAATTTTGCGGAGACTGCGGCCACAGTTTAGTCCCATCGGAAATCAGCCATTCTCAAAAAGATCTGTCCTTTGATGAAAAGCTGGCAAAAATTCAACGGTACTTACCCAGTGCCCTGAAGAAGGCCGAGACCATGTTCCGCGAGATGGACATGGATTATTGGATGCGTAAAGCGCAGTAAGAACTGACAAGACTGTGAAGAGTTCGGAACTAGGGCGTGAGTATGCTTAAAACTGAAAAGCTCAAGCAAGATCCTGAACCCATGAACAAACGGGAAGTCATTGAGCGCCTAATCGGGCGTCAACAGGAATTACAGACTGAGTAAATCAATTCCCTGGCGTGGTTTTTACGGGGAGCAAAAATGAACGGACAGGGCGGGTTGTAATGGAGATGATCCCATGAGATGCCCCAAATGCGGTTATGACATCGCGAAACAGCGAAGTTCCGGCAGAGAATTACTGAGATGTCGGTTTATGTGTAACTTCGCAAGAAGCGCTTTTAAGCTTGTTTTCGATCGCTTCGATCTGGGTAGCGATGTCATGTACTGGGATATGCTTGTACGTGTCTTTGCCCTTTAATCTTACCGTGATGACTATTATTGCCGGAAGCTGGTCAAATATACTGTAAATGACCCGATATCTCTTTGCGGTATGAATATGAAAGACATTTTTCTGGCCTACCACGACCTTATGTCCCGAGGGACGAGGGTTCATGGAATGCTTTCTAATATCGGTAATAATGAGGGTGGCAGTAGCGGGAGATACCTTGAATATCCTCTTTATATCGCGTTCGGCGTGGCCTAAAATATGAAGAGCGTAAGACAAGTCAGGAATTAGATTCCGAGTTCTTTGGCGAACTCATCAAAAGGGCGTATCTCACCGCTCACCAAGGCTTCGGCTATCGACTCAGATGCAGCGCAGTAGTCAAGATAGTCTTCGCTCGCTTCCTCGGTAGCGAATTCCACCGGCGGGGCCTCTTCAATTTCAATGGCTTGTGACGTTGTTTTGTTCTTTCCCATGAGAAAATCCTAGCATAATAGACATCCGAAGTCACTTGTTAGTTCAAGCAAAAACCGATTGACAACCAGAGTCAGACAGGTTCAGATTTTTCGATTAAGACACACAGCCGGAAACAAAAGGAGATTATACGCATGGGGCTTTTTGACGCACATATAGATCTGCTCCAAAATATCGAATTTGCAATCGTCTATGTTTACCGTGAACGACCATCACTAGTTGATTATTCTGTTTAGAGGTCTCTTGACGCTCTGATAGGTTTATATCGGCCTGAGTCACGCGGCCATACTCCAAAAGCAATCTCTTTAGACAAAGATGAAGCAGAATTGCTTGACCGTGTAAAGATATTCTGCGAATGGCGGATGGGCCGGAGAAAGTTATCTGATGACCCGATAATGGAACTCGATCAATTTACAAAACTCGATGACATGCTGTGGTGTCTTCGAAAGATACGCACGTCGGTTGAAAAGTGGAACGGGCGAGGAGGCTCACAAGGATATCTCCGTTTTGTGTCCCAATATATAGGATGAGAAATCCACTAGTCTCAGTTGGACTAAGAATATAGCGACTTGCTCAATGCCTCGTTTCTTGGAACGAAGTGGAGAAAGTCCAACTGGAAAATATGTGAGCCTTATTTTCATCATCCACAGCCCATTCCGTTTCCCGAGCATCCGCAGCCCTGCCTATTGCCCAATTGCCTGGATTTCAGCCTGGATACATTGCCTCCTTCAAAAATCGTTTCCAACCCTTCGGCTATAAATCCGTTCATTTCAACAGGAACGATGCCGTTTTCTTCAAGAACCTTCCTCGGGCTTTCTCCAATTCCACTCACTAGCACGGCCCTGCAATCCCTGAAAGTTCCGACCATCTGATTCCATCGTTCCGTCCCTCCGCCGGGTTCGGGAGCTTCTCTTTCCTCAATCAGCACAAAATCATCATTTTGTTTGCCCCAGATCTGAAACTTATAGGCTTCGCCGAGGTGCTGATTGACCAGCATGCCTTCGAGAGACGCTACCGCTACATAAGGACGTCTTTCAAGCGCAGCGCCACTGGTTGAAGCCTGTTTCATGAGTTCGTTGGTTCTCTCGGGGCTCAGGTCTTTTCCAAGAAGCCCGACTGCGTCCGCTCTGCACCTGGTGCAATGCCGCATCTGTGGAAGATGTTCTTCCGCTTGCTTGCGTATAGCGCCTATTTCTTCAGGAGACGGTTCTTTAATATTCTCAAAAGGTGTCCCCTCGTTGGGGAAAATTACCATACAATTCTGAATATCAACTCCCAGTTCAGCCATCTTCTTTGAAACCTCGATCACATGATGGTCGTTGATACCAGGAATGGTTACAGTATTCACTTTTACGATTATGCCCGCTTCCTTGAGCGCCTTAACTGTGGCAAGTTGCCGTTCCAGGAGGATTTCAGCCGCCTTGCGGCCTCTATAAATAACTTTACCGTCTCTTATCCAACTGTAAATCTTTGCCCCGATGTCGGGATCCACAGCGTTTATTGTAATGCTCATATGTGACAAATTCAGTCGTTTGAGTTCCTGGACATGCGGCAATACGTTTAAACCATTGCTTGCCAGACATAGCAGTAGATGCGGAAATTTTTCACGCACGAGATCCAATGTCTTGATTGTCAACTCAGGTTTTGCAAAAGGGTCTCCCGGGCCGGCTATACCAACAACGCTGATGTTTGGGACCTCAACCACAATTTTCTCAAGATAATCAACCGCCTGTTGCGGGGTTAAAATTGCGCTGGACACTCCGGGCCTGCTTTCATTTATGCAATCATTCTTTCGATTACAGTAATTGCACTTGATGTTGCAGTCCGGCGCTATTGGTAAGTGGACCCGGGCGTAAGTATGTTTAGCCTCAACGTTGAAACATGGATGCAATTTCGTGTTAATTAGCTGGTTCATGGGTAACTCCTTACTCGGCGCCGCTTGTATAATTGAACCCCGGTCAGATGTAAGTATAACCAATGGGAGACCGGTCCTGCGTCGCCTGTATCACTGCATTGACTATCATATCAAAAAGGTCTTGAGTCCCTTTATAGCCTAGCTGACAAATTCTTTGGGCTCCGAAGCGGTCATGAATTGGAAACCCCAGCCGCACGAGGGGTATGTTCCATTTTCGGGCAAGCTTATAGCCCTTGCTGGAGCCTAGAAGCACATCAGGCCTGAATTTTTCGGCTGTTTCCTCTATATCGAAAAAATCAATATTGTCTGAAACTTCAGGTGTTTCATCCAGAATGCCTTCTGTTACGGCCTTAATTGCAGTGTGAAAATGTTGGCTTTTAGCGCCAGTAGCGCAAAGCACAGGTTTAATGCCAATCTCCGTCAGAAAGGACGCCAACCCTACGACCATGTCGGGATCGCCATAAATAACGGCCCGTTTCCCTGAAATATATTTGTGGCCATCCACATAAGAGTCTATCAATCGACCTCTTTCCAATTCATATTTCACAGGGGTTTTTCTGCAGGAAATTTCTTCCAGAGTATTCATGAAAATATCAGTTTCTCTAAGCCCGATAGGGGTCCCCAATTTCTTGGAAGGAACCTTGAATCTGTCGGCCAAAACCTTGGCAGCCGAAATCGAATCGGTTAAACACCGACCGAATTCGACGGAAAATGAAGCTGTTCCCATCGCTTTAATGCTTGCGATTGGCGTTCCGCCAGACGGGATTTTTTCGTATTCCACCGCTGCCGGGGCGTCAAGCGTCTCGGAAATATCAGGCAGTATGACCGGATTAAGCCCAAAATCATGAACAATTTCTTTCAGGTAACGAGTGTCCGCCGGAGAAACGAAACCAGGAAACAAATTCACGGTGTTTCCACAGGATGGGAGATTAGACGCCAATTGGTCTACAATGGCTCTCACCGCTGACTGGAACCCGTCGATGTGGGAACCTGAGTAACTCGGTGTGGAAACGTTTACGATCGAAGGCCGTCCATGTTTCAGCGTTTCTTCCGAGAATTCGTCCTGAAACTCCTTTACCAGCCTCGACGTATCATCACCGATTGTCTCGGTTAGACAAGTTGTCGCTACTCCAATAAGACCACAATGATACTTGGACATGACGTTTTTGAGACCCTGCTTAAGATTAGGCCCGCCTCCGTAAATTGCGTGCTTCTCGCCCAGAGATGATGAAGCGATATCTACGGGTTCCCTAAAATGGCTGATAACGTAGCGTCTCATGTAAGTTGCGCATCCTTGTGATCCGTGAAGAAACGGAACCGAGCCTTCCACGCCCTTGAACGCCAGGCAAGCCCCAAGCGGCGCACACAGCTTGCAACTATCCGTAGTCGCTACATAAGGTTCTTTTTTAGTTTTCAATCGCTTTTCTTTCATTGAGCACATCCATTTCCTGCGGTTTTGATGAAAGCGCCTGTTGTCTTGGGGTAAATCGCCAGACTGGGCTGGTTACCGTCGAATAGACTTCTTTGGCAAAATTCAACATTCCCACGAAGCCCTCAAGGGCTTCTTTTCGTTCGTGATTGTGGTCGCAGAATCCCACTCCCAACTTGTATGCGATCGGACGCTCTTTTACTCCACCAACGAAGATGTCTACATCCTTTTCCTGAAGGAACGATGAGAGTTCGAGCGGATTGGAGTCGTCCACAATTATTGTCCCAGGATCAGTTATTTCATGGAGTTCTTTGTAGTCTTCCTCAGTTCCTGTCTGGGAACCAACCAGTTCAACGGTCATCCCCAGATGCCTGAAAGCTTTAACCAGAGAAAAGGCTTTAAAAGCGCCGCCAACGTAAATTGCGGCTTTCTTCCCTTCCAGAGCCTTTCTGTATTGTTTCAATTTCGGGTACAGCTTACTCAGTTCATCCCGGACCAACTCTTTGGTATTCTCCATGATTGCCGGCTCCAGGTCCTTAAAAAAATCTGCGACCTTGTAGAGTGAATCGGCCATGTCTTCTACACCAAAATACGAAACCCGTAAAAAAGGTATCTGATATTCGTCTTGCATCATTTTGGCCAGATCTATTGTTGAACCCGAACACTGGACCAAATTCAATGCTGCGCCGTGCGCTCGGCGTAGGTCATCCACTCTGCCGTCTCCAGTGATGTTGGCGACGACATTTATTCCCATCCGCTCAAAATAATCACGCACAATCCATATCTCGCCGGCAAGGTTGAAATCACCGAGAATGTTCACGCTCAACGGACTGATGTCATCGATCGGGCCGGTTCCGACGAGCTGAAACATGGCCCTGCAAGCGGCGTTGTATCCTGCTCTCTTATTGCCTTTAAAACCTTCCGATTCCACGGGGATCACGGGGATGCCCTTCTCACGTTCCACTTTCTTGCATACACCGTTGAGGTCATCACCAATGATTCCCACTATGCACGTTGAGTAAACAAATGCGGCTTTTGGATTAATTCGCTCTATCAATTGAATGAGGGCCCGGTAAAGTTTGTCTTCACCCCCAAATATGACGTCGCTCTCCTGCAAGTCGGTGGAATAGCTGTGCCGATGTAGCTCAGGGCCCGAAGACAATGCGCCTCGGATGTCCCACGTGTATACGGCGCACCCAATTGGACCGTGTACGAGGTGCAGGGCGTCCGTTATTGGGTAAAGCACCACCCGGGAGCCGCAGAAGACGCATGCCCTCTGACTTACCGCCCCAGCGAGGCTTTCTTTGTCACAGGTCATCTGAAAAGGCTCTTCGCCTTTTCGATGGACCTGATCTTTTCTCTCTGCAAAAATTGTGTTTGTCATTGCAGTGGCCTTCCAAGTAACAATTTCATGCGAGGAGATGGGACTCGGCAACGCGACCATCTTCCAATGCGTCGAGGATCTCATCCACCACTTTTTCACTATTTACATCCCGGTACCAATGTCCCTGTGGATAGATGATCATCACCGGTCCTTCCTCACAAAGTTTTAAACAACCCGTGCTGGATACCATTGCATTCAGTCCACGGTCTGCGAGTTCTTCTTCCAGATAGGGGATGAGCCGCAGCGAATCTTTTTTTATGCATTTCCCTTTGGCCTCTGTGCCTCTAAAACTGGCGCATACGAAAAAATGATAATCCGGTTTGTTCATGTATCGTCTCCTCTTACATAACAAGTTCAAAGCTTTCTTCAGGGGCGTCTCGATCCTGTCGGTCCAGGATAGCGTCAAGGATCTTTTCTAACAGGCGCATGCCGCCGCGATATCCAACCGTCGGAAAGTAACTATGGCCAATTCGATCCAGTATGGGAAAGCCCATACGAACCAGAGGAATGTCCTCATCGCGGGCGATGTACTTCAGGTAAGTGTTTCCCATAAGTAAGTCTACCGGCTCATTCTTGATCCACTGATGCAACAGGAACAGGTCACCCGGCGCCTTAATATTTATGGGATAAGGAGAATTACTCGTAATTTCCCGAATACGGGATTCGAACTTCTTGCCGGATGTGCCGGTAACAATGTGAATCGGCCACATGTCTATCGAAACAAGAAATTCAGTAAGGGCGATCAGATGATCCGGGTCGCCTGCCAGCGCAACCTTTTTCCCGTAGAAGTACTGATGCATGTCAGTAACGATATCCAATAACTGACCACGCTCTTCATTTAGACTCTCGGGAACGGTTATTCCGAGTGTTTTTCTCAGTGTATCCACGAACCGGTCGGTTGCCTTGAACCCGATCGGCAGATCGAGTATTTCACAGGACACACCGCATTTCGTGTCAAGCGCTCGCGCCGCCGGTCCCGAAGCCAGTTGTCCGAGGCCAATGGTAGCCATACTGGCGCCAGTGGTCTTGAGGGCTTCCACTGTTACGCCGCCGGAGGGAAACATTTCGTACTTACCGGTTTGAGGCCGATTGAGCACCTTGGACGTATCGGGAAACATAACAACACGCACGCCCATCATTTCAGCTATTCGTCTAACTTCCTCCATATCGGATGGCTCTACGTAGCCTGGTATAATATTGATCTGATCAATCTTTTGCCCATTGGACTCCGCGAAATAATCCACCATTGCTTTAGTCATGTTCGCAAATCCGGTGACGTGGGTCCCAACGTAGCTAGGTGTATTCACATGTATTACGTATTTACCTTCAGGGATTTTGCCATCCGCCTCGGCCTTGCGTGCAATCTGGGGAATGTCGTCACCGATTGTCTCGGACAGACATGTAGTGTGAACAGCTATCACCTCAGGTTCGTAGATGGTGAAAATGTTATCTATCGCCTGCACCAGGTTCGCCTGTCCGCCGAAGACGGACGCCCCTTCGGTGAAGGAACTGGTGGCGGCCATTACCGGTTCCTTGTAATGGCGTGTAAGAGCGCTTCGATGATATGCGCAGCAACCCTGAGAACCATGACTGTGCGGGAGGCAACCGTGAATACCCAGAGCGGCGTACATGGCGCCAATGGGCTGGCAGGTTTTTGCGGGGTTGATAGTCAAGGCGCTTCGTTCAGTAATTTCTTTTGAAGTATGTCGCAGTAACATTAGTCGGTTCCTTCCTTCGAGTCTCAATCGCAGGCGTATTTTGCCGCAAGCTCAGGGCTTTCCTGCCAGGGAGCCTTGATATGTTTCCAAATCTGGCTATTCACCATTCTGTCAATCTCCCGATAAAAGTTAATGGCGCCTTTGAAGCCGGCGTATGGGCCTCCTGAATCGTAGCTATGGAGCTGTTTCATCGGGATACCTTTTTTTTGTATGGCGAATTTTTCCTTGATGCCTGCGCAAAAGATGTCTGGTTTGTAGATTTCAATTAGTTGTTCCGATTCGTATTGGCTTATGTCGTCAATCACCAGGCTCCGATCGGACATCTCTCTCATCATTCCGTCATAGTCTTTGAAACGGAAACCTTCATCCTGGAGTTTCTTCAGTTGTTCATCCGTTTTACGGGGCCGGAATCGTTCGGGGTCAGGGTGGATTTCAAGTTCTTCGATGTTACGGCTATCCGCGTCAACTTTTATGGATGGCAGAACTTTCCGACCTTCATAGTCGTCACGATGGGCGAACTCGTATCCCGCGGAAATGGTTTTCATCCCGATTTCCCTGAATAGTTCCTGATAATGGTGAGCGCGGGATCCACCCACAAAAAGCATGGCTACCTTTCCCTCACAGCGGGCCCTGACGTCGTCACGGACTTTGATCACTTCGGGCATCTCACGAGCGATGACATCTTCGACTCGCTGTTTAAGTTCGTCGTTCTCGAAATAATTGGCGATCTTTCGTAACGATTTTGCAGTGGCCTGAGCCCCGATGAAATTAATCTTGATCCATGGGATGCCGAACTTGGTCTCCATCATCTCAGCGACGTAGTTGATCGAACGGTGGCACATAATTGTGTTCAAATCGGCTGTATGAGCGTTGGCAAACTGGTCATAGGTGGAGTTACCGCTGAAAGTCGATACTACTGATATTTCACATTCATCGAGGATACGGTCGATCTCGAACGCGTCACCTCCTATGTTGTACTCGCCGAGCAGGTTAATCCTGTATTTTCCTTCCTTAACGTTGTCATTGAGGCCAACTACGTTCTTGAAAATTCCGTTGTTAGCGATGTGATGGCCTGCCGACTGGCTCACCCCCTTGTATCCCTCACAACTGAACCCGAAAACATTGATTCCGAGCTTTTCCTTCATTTCGCGAGCTACCGAGTGCACGTCATCGCCAATTAGCCCTACGGGGCACGTTGAAAAAATGCTGATAGCCTTGGGTTTGAAAAGGTCATACGCTTCCTGGATGGCCGCCCGCAGCTTCTTCTCACCACCAAAAACGATGTTTTCTTCCTGCATGTCCGTGGAAAAACAGTAAGTCATGAAGTTATCGTCTTCCGGTCCATCCGGACGGGTCTGATTACGACGTGTGAGCCAACTGTAAAAACCGCAACCGATAGGTCCATGGGTGATATTTACTATGTCGCGGGTCGGGCCCATAATGACCCCTTTGCACCCGGCGTATGTACATCCTCGCTGTGTAATTATCCCAGGGATTGTCCTGGTGTTGGCTCCGATTTCCGGCAATTCCTGTTCTTCGGAAACCCTGTTTACGATGATCTGCTTCGCCCGTTTGCGAGCCACTTTAGTCGGATACTTTTTCAGCAGTTCCTGTTTGACTTCCTGCGGATCAATTTGCTCGGTTTCGAGCGATATATTTTCATTCAAAGCTTTCATTATTTTCTCCTGAGAGAGGCCAGATTCACATTTCATCGAGGACTTTATCGCCGCCTTCGCCGGTGCGCACACTAAAGGAACCGGCGACCGGCATTACGAATATTTTACCGTCCCCAGATTTGCCTGTTTTGTTAACGGTCATAATGGTTGTCACCGCTTTATTCTTCAGTTTCTCCGGGACCACCATAAACAGCAGCCTCTTGGGAATCAGGCGTTGACTGTGACCAAGTTGAGCTATTGCCTCTTCGTAACCTTTTTCAGCGCCTTCAAGTAAGCTGTAATCAACCAGGCCCTTACCCCTGCCCAGGACGTCCTTGGCGGTCATAGACGGTATCCCTGCGTCGGAAAGCGCCTTTTTGGTTTTGTTCATCATGTTAATGCGTATGATAGCCATAATTGCTCTCATATCTTTACCTCTTCAATTTCCCCGGAAGCTGTCTCCTTGATGCCCGAACTAATCGTGTAGACTTCATCTACCGGGCTCACGAAGATCTTTCCGTCGCCATAAGCGCCCTTATCGCCTGTTCTGGCAGCCTTGATCACCGTTTTGATAACAAAATCCTTGTCAGTATCAGGCACTACCGTTAGAAGCATTTCTTTTGGGATCTCGTCGTAAGTGATTTCACCGATTTTTATGCCACGCTGCTTTCCACGGCCAACTACTGATATTTTGGTCACTGCGGGGAAGCCGGCCTCCATCAGGGCCGCCAGTACGTCGTCCACCTTAGTGGGCCTGACGATGGATCTGATCATCAACATGTTCGTTACCTCGTTTCGTTATTTGGATTTTGGAATCTAGTCGCTGTTTAACCGGCCAAACCATGTTTTATAAGGAGTTTCTCGAGATCGTCAGTGCTCATGATCTTTGGAACAACGTGCATCTTGTTCTCTTCAATTTTATTTGCCAAAGTCCTGTATTCCTCCGCCTGAGAATGTGTAGGCTCGAATTCTATTACTGTTTTCCTGTTGATTTCAGCCTTTTGCACCATGTTGTCCCGGGGCACGAAGTGGATCATCTGGGTACCTAACTGTTCGGCGAAGGCCTCAATCATTTCCTGTTCAAAGTCGACTTTTCTGCTGTTGCAGATGAGGCCTCCCAGGCGAACACCACCGGCTTCAGCAAATTTTACGATACCCTTACAGATGTTGTTGGCGGCGTACATGGCCATCATTTCACCCGAGACGACGATGTAGATTTCCTGGGCTTTGCCTTCTCGAATAGGCATCGCAAAACCACCGCAGACAACGTCGCCCAAGACATCGTAGAAGGCGTAATCGAGCGTTTCATCGTAGGCTCCTAGCTGTTCGAGCAGGTTGATGGAGGTTATAATTCCACGTCCAGCGCAACCTACCCCCGGTTCCGGTCCACCTGATTCCACGCAAATTGTGCCTTTGAAACCGACCTTGCGGATTTCATCAAGTTCCACGTCTTCACCTTCCGCTCGCAATGTGTCGAGTACGGTCTTTTGGGCAAGGCCTCCCAGCAGAAGACGGGTCGAGTCCGACTTCGGGTCGCAACCCACTACCATGACTTTACGTCCCATTTCAGCCAGGCCCGCTACTGTATTTTGCGTAGTAGTCGATTTTCCGATGCCGCCTTTGCCGTAAATCGCTATTTTTCTCATTTTGTCTTGTTTTTACCTCTCACTGTTTTTGAAGAAGTAAAGGCAAGTTCGGCGCCATTTGGACGGGACGGAGGCAAATTAGTTGTAATACTCTGTATTTATTGGATTAGTTAATATAGATATGTCGAGAATCAGCGAGGAAAGAGAAAGTCGAAATCGACAATGTTTACAAAATTGTTATGTGTATTCACAAAATTGTAACAACATTGTCCAATTTGGTGATTCTATCCCAGTTATCAGAACTGAGTTACGAAACAGGGGATAATCAGGACAGGAAGAACTGTATGAAGGAATTGATGTTAACAGGATGGTTTCGGAAATGACAATGTAAATATGAGCGTCAATTTTGTCAAAAGACCATCTTCACAGAAAGGTCTATGTCCTTCAGGTAGGTAAAGGAGGGGGAGAGAAAATCGACGCTCTGAAAAATCTTAAGATTTCAATATATGTGACGACATTATCGAACGGTCGTAATGCCGTCGGCTCCATGCTAAATAAATAGCTTCTTTCTCTTCAAATAGTCCTCCAATCCAAATTTTCTTACCCTGTATCCCATTTGCCTAAGCGTAATTCCCAGATCTCTGGCGGCACGCGACTGAATCCAGCCGTTGCGCTCGAGAGCGGCCACGACGCCTCTTTTTTCCATCTCAGTCAATGAATCCAGCCTTGATAATGTTGGGGCCACAGGGGTGTGATGATCCTTCACGACATGCGCTAGATAGGGAGTCAAATCACCAATATCAATAAGGCCGTTCTCAGACATTATGGCCAACCTTTCCAGGAGATTCTCAAGCTCCCTGACATTTCCAGGCCAGGAATACCTGATGAGCGCCTCAATCGCTTTCGGAGAAAAATGCAGTTCAGCTCCATATTCCCGCACAAGTGACCTGGTGAAAAAAGTGAGAAGCCCCACTATGTCTTCCTGTCTTTCACGAAGAGGAGGGACACGGATTGGAAACACATTGAGTCGATAATAAAGATCCTGCCTGAATTCGCCCGAGGAGGTGGCCGAAGATAGGTCCCTGTTTGTAGCCGCTATGATTCGAGCGTCTACTTTCCGAGTCTTGGAACTCCCGAGTCTCTCAAATTCCTTGTCCTGGAGAAACCTGAGAAGTTTGGCCTGAACAGGTAGGGACATTTCACCAATCTCATCAAGAAACAGGGTGCCTCCTTCAGCTTCTTCGACACGACCTGTCCTGGCTTCCGTAGCTCCCGTAAAAGCGCCTCTTTCGTATCCGAAAAGTTCGGCCTCCAAGAGGTTTTCCGGTAGAGCGGCGCTGTTCACCTTAATGAATGGATTCCTTGATCGTGAACTCAGTTCGTGAATTATTTGCGCCACAAGGGTTTTGCCCGTTCCGGATTCTCCGAGGATCAGGACCGTGGCCCTGGTTGGGGCCACTTTTTTTACAAGCTGTTGCGCTTCCAGTATCGCGGGGCTTCTGGCGATAGAAAAAAAACCATCACTTTTTCTGGATATTTTTTCCTTGAGAAAGAGATTTGCCCTGACCAAAGTTTTCTCTCTCGCTTTAACCTGTTCATTGAGACTTATCAGTTGGCCGATGAAAGCGGCGAGAATGCTAAGGAAGCGAACGTCCTCCTCAAACGACAAGTCTGCCTCAAACAGTTTGTCAGCGCTTAGAACGCCAATAGGATAGCCATTGAGGCCAATTGGAACGCCGATGAAAGAGATTCTGCCTTTTTCCGGGGTTCTTGCGCCTGTTTTATTTAGAAAGAGAGGGTCCCTACTTATGTCAGGAACAACAAACGGCTCATTTGAACTGAATATCTTTCCGGTTATCCCTTCATCGAACCTGTACACTCCCCGTTTTTTCTCCTGATGTGTCAAACCGTGTGACGCTCGAATCGTCAGTTTTCCCGTTTCGAAATCAATTATGGTGATGGCCCCACGTTTCATTGACAAATCTTCCGACAGTGTGGAAAGAATAATTGCCAGCGTTTGGTCCAGATTCAAAGCCTGTCCTATTACTTGACTAATTTTGTATAAAGCCTTGAGTTCTAGCTGATTTATAAGAGCCTTCATGTCATTCTCACAGCAATTTCAGGATTCATGCAGCCACAGGCTCTTCAAAATGATGCAATATCCAAGCCATGGACCTGAATTAACTCACTAAGCCAATATTTATAAACAGTTAGCCATAGAATTTGATCGGGAAGGGCTGTTGTTTGCAACACAATGGTATTGATTTGCCAGAAGAGCTACGTGAATGTAGGAATACTTGGCGAGATGGAGTAACGTGGCCCGTGCTATAAAATTTGGGTAACTGAATTCGATGGTTCAAAATAATTAAGAACTCTATAAGTTTTCGAACCTCAAGGATTGCCCGACCGTAACATGTTGTGGTTGTGTTTTTTACAACTATTTGGAGTTTTCTCCCAGTGGGACAGAATCTTCAAAGGCCCTAAACAAAAAACAGGTTTGGGAAATTACAAATGATGGTTCAAACGACCCTGCTCCAGCATCAGGAACAGGGAATTAATTATCAACATGCACAAGTGTAATTGTCGCCAGTGCACAAATGTAATTGACGTCGGGCATAGCGGGTTAAAATCAAGAACCCTCGGGTTCGGCAGTCAATGGCGGCGTCCCTTTGAACAGCAAGTGAAATAGCCTGTTTCCCCCCATTACCTTTCCAGTTTCCCAGATGGCAAACAATGGGATGAAGTTGACAAACATGACTGCGGCATGGGACAGCAGCTCTCCTTTGCTTTTGAAAACTATTTCCTTGAAAATGCCCGTGATGTCTCTGTTGTAATAAAATCCTTCGGCGGCATACTCCAGGATGGAGAAGACCAGGGCTAGAACGCTCATGACAAATGCCTTGTATAATATTTTTACCATCAAAGGCCTGTCCCCAAAACGCTCGCCAAGGCCTAGAAAATTTCCGAGCAAAATGATTTTGGCCAGCATCATGGATTCGAAGAGACCAAACCCGCAATTGAAATAGCTGATGTGATATTCCGTCAGAATCATTCTCTTGTAAATTTTCAATCCAGCCAAGATCATGGCTATGTAGACGGTGAGCAAAATATACTTTTTTGTCTCTTCATAAAATTCAGTTTTCAGTTCAGCCTTTTTGACGTTCGCTATTTTCATCTATAACGCCCTCTTTTAGATGACATGTAGTCCAAGTTCCGTGAAGATCCTGAAATGTTAAGTTGTGAGCGAATCACCAAATGTGCCTTTGGTGAACTCTCTACGACGCTCTCTCTATATCCCAATATAGATTCAACACACTGAATAAGACAATGTTGCGGAATTCTCGGGTTCTGATGGGATTTGACAGCCTCTTGAGTTAAGCAACTCCCAATGATTTAGAAAAAATTGTGAAATTGCTTTTACGTTTGTCCTTATTTGACACACGTGTAGGAAATAATGGGGTCATCATGATCAAAAGGAGCCTCCCATGAATGCCCCATTAGGTGATTTTTTCAGTCAAATAAAGGTCGGAGCGAAACAGAATCACAAGAATATGGCGCTCTATTGCCTGCTTTCAGAGCATGAGGCCGCTGTCGATTTCCTCACTCTGGACAACGCTCTTGCAAATGACGCGCTTGCTATTTCAGAGCTAACCGAAGGCGGTTCAGTCCCTGAATTAAGAGTCCTGAACAAATCCGACCAGAACGTGCTTCTTATGGATGGGGAAGAGTTTGTGGGAGCTAAACAGCATTGGGTCTTAAATACAACGATACTGATTGCGCCGCAGTCTGAGACAAACATTCCAGTATCGTGTGTCGAGAAGGGAAGATGGTCATATCGAAGCAAACATTTCGGAAGTCAGCCCAGGGCAATGAGCGCTAATCTCCGAAAACGGAAATCAGAAACCGTAAACGTGAACCTTCGTAGGGGACGAAACTTCATGTCCAATCAAGGGGTGGTGTGGGACGAGATAGAGAAAAAACATGAAAGGATGTCTGCATCCCCTTCCCCAACAATGGCAATGGCGGATCTATATGAATCTCACAGGGACCAGACGGAGTCTTATCTGTCGGCATTCCGACCGGTGTTCAATCAGGTGGGGATAATAGTCTTTATTGATGGAATGGTTGCCGGGATTGAGATCCTTAACAAGTTTCAATCCTTCAGGGAAAATCATTCCAAGCTAGTTAACAGTTATGTGATGGATGCTCTCGAAACTTCCAATGGCGAGATAAAACCCAATCACCGGTCATTAAGGGGTACAACTTAAAAGATAGTCGAATCAATGCAGCTATCCAGAATCGAGAAGCGCAAATCAGTTTCGCTTGGAAACGATTTGAGAATGGAATCCGAACGGTTGCTGGGTTCGGGGTTGGAATTCGAGGACCAGATATTACAGTTGAGCATCTTTAGCGCCGAAAATGGTAACGGAACGGGGGCAAGAGCAAGATGAGGAGAGCCTCGGCCAGGAGGGAACCTCAAGGAAGATGATCTAGGCAAGATTGTGTTTGACCGCACCTTACGAAAGCGCTAAGTATGTTGGAAATTTATTTCCCAACTTGGCTGGGGGTGGGACCACGAGAAAAACAAACGTGAGAAACCTGAAAAGTCTGACACAGAACCGCCATTGATGATGCTCAAAGGAAAGCCGGGACTACTCGATTTGTTTGGCCGTGTCTATGATTATCGAAATGATATAAACCATGCCGGTGTCAGGAAGAGCCTCTCGGATCCAAAAACATTAATTGATGGGTTGAACCAACTGATTTCGCAAGCAAGAACCCTGGTTTTAAAAAATTAATCCTACATGATACGCATTCCTTACCCAGGCCTCCAGCCTGGGCTGACATAAAACGCCCTTACAGGGCTTTATGTGGATCAGAATTTGAGCCCTGAAGGGGCGCATCAAGCCAGCCTAGGGTGAAGCCCTAGGACAATTGGACGCCAAGTGTGAAGGTCTGGCGCAATGGGAGACAATAATCGGATGACGGATACCAATCCTATGCCATGACGTGGGAATACATCAAAATCACCAAACATCGGGGGGTAAAAATGCCGCAATCATTATCGAAAATTTACGTTCATGTCGTATTTGGAACAAAACATCGTGTTCCATGGCTAATTGAAAGAGTTAGACCAGAACTTTACGCATTTATGGCAGGGTCTCTCAAACTCGTTGATTCCCAGTCGGTGCGCATTGGTGGAATGCCGGACCATACGCATCTGGTTTTCAGGCTTTCCAAAACCTATGCCTTGAGCAAGGTCATTGAACGTGTCAAAACAGATTCATCCTCGTGGATAAAAAGCAGGGGAAAGAATTTCGAGGATTTTGCCTGGCAAAACGGTTATGGCGCGTTTTCGATAGGACAGTCCGGTCTGGATTCGACTGTCCGATACGTTGTTAACCAGCAAACCCATCACCAGCGGTTTTCGTTCAAAGAAGAAATCAGACAGATTTTTCTTGCCCATCAACTTGAATACAACGAAAAATACTTCTGGGAGTGATTGCATATCTTATTGGTTTGAGCCGGAGCGGAATAAATCAAATGGATAACGATTCTACACTTGCCCAAGTCAGAGCAGCGCTGGATACAGGTCTGGCTGATCAAGCCCTCAATATCGCAAAGGAAAGACAGACATGCGAACTTGTCAACGCCGATCTCCATCTTGCATGGGCCGATGTTTTAGAGGAGTTAGCATTAGTCGATGAGGTAATTTCCGAACTCAACCTTGCCCTCAGGGACGATCCCGAAAGGGCATCCATCTATGATGTGAGTCATGGAATTATTCTTGGTAATCTGGATTGTATGGACCCTGATTGGCCTCGGTACCAATTGGGGCTATGGTTGGCGAGACGATGACGATCATAGGAGACGCTAAACGTATGACTGGGGCTGCGCCCTTCCAGGACTGACGAGGGGACACGATTTGAACGGATTGCCTACCTGGATTTTTTTTCGATGAGGAGGAATTAGTCATGCGACATTTTATGTTCATGCTGGTCATCGCATTTACATTGTTGCCCGCTGTTTCCAATGGCGCTGATTATTTGTATCTGGACAAGAAAGGCCAAATCAAAGGACGAGCAACGGACGATGGTGACACTTTGAGATTTTATGACAAATCTAACAATCCCAAAGGCTGGTATGACCGGGATACCAATACCACTTTTGACAGGAATAATAGACCTACCGGCACGCTCTATAATTTTGATGACGATTGAGGCGAAAGTATAATTGTCGCCGAATAACGACCCTAGGGAGGCACGAGGTTCCCTATTGAGACGGCACTGTAATTTCGTAAGACTCAGTTTTGACGGCAGAAGATTCCCATGGTCTTTTCAATAGCATTTCTATTTTGGCGTTTCCCGGCTTCAATGGAACGAACATGAAGATTTGTTTGCCAGACGCTCCCACGAGTTTGGACTCCGGCTTTTCGTACCAGGATTTCTTGAGTTTGAAAAAAGACTCATCAAAACGTGCGGACCAGCTATATCCAGTGCTTCCGATGGCGGCGGAAAGTACAATGCGGAAAGGCTGATTTAATCTTGTCGTGATTTCATGCTCTGTGGCGTAACTTTTTTGCCAGGCGCCGAAACACAGAACAATAAAGAGAAACAAGCTTGCCAACGTCCTTGTGATGTTAATCAATGAACTGTTCCTCCATTAATATCTCCGGCAAAATTAACCGGGACAAACTGTCGACGCTTCCAGCGTACAGATGCAACACAGAAACTCTCCAGATTCTGTCTCGCTCAAGTTCCGCATCCCATGGGGTTCCTGACTGGGAATATAAACCATGTCGCCCGGGCCACAAATTCTTTTGTCGACCATTTTGTCCGTATCTGGATCAAAAGCCCAACATTCAAATTTGCCTGAAATGAAGTACATCGTCTGAACGTAGGCATGATTGTGGATGGGAATTTCACCCGCCGGACCCACTGTAAACAGTCTCAAGCCATAGGCTGGAGAACCTTCAGCGTCCTGCCCAACCTTCGAAAGCCACCGAACGCCCACCTGTTTGGCGTCGCTGGATTTTCCCCTGTATGGCACTGACCCTACCTGGACATTTTCAACGTCAGCGGAATTCATTGCGATCATTGTTATCTCCTCAGTTTTAGTGAAAACGTATATTTCAGAAAGACATATACAAAACAGCCATACCTCGACATAATGTGGACCTGGATCAAACGGACGTTCCAGAATATCCCGCTTTGTTATAATCTCGACCGCGGGAATTGTCATTTCGCGGATTCCAGCGACGAGAAATCTTATTAGGCGCTGGATGGATTTTTTGCTTGTCCTGAACTGAATGAACTATAAACTATTCTCACTGTCTATCCTTATTTTTTGGTCTTAATTTTGCTAGTAATCGCCGCCTTCTCCCTATCTAGTTCCTGTCGAAGCTCCTCCTCGGTAGGGAGGTATAGTGTGTATTTGGAGGCGAAGAGTTGTCGGCTTTCGTTCAAGACGGAATATTTTACCACAGTCTGGTCCTTCGCTGAACATAGGATGATACCGATGGTTGGATTGTCACCATCCCCTTTAACTGTGTCTTCGAAAAGGCGGATATACAGGTCCATCTGGCCAATATCCTGAGGTGTCAATGGCCCGATCTGCAAGTCGATGAGGACGAAAGCCTTTAGGATGTAGTTGTAGAAAACCAGATCGACATAAAAATCCATAGTTTCGGTCGAGACACGCTTCTGGCGTGCGACGAAAGCGAACCCTCGACCTAATTCGAGCATGAATGCTTGCAGTTGCTGAATGATGGCCTGTTCCAGTTCGGATTCACGATAGGACGCATTGTCCTCGATATTCAAGAACTCCAGCACATAGGGATCCTTTATGAAGTCTTCAGGTCGGGCGACAAGAGATGCTGTCGCATTCCTGGCCTCCGCCTCGACCGGCTCTCTTTCGCGACTCAAGACAAGTCGCTCGTAATACAAGGAGTTTATCTGACGTTCCAGGGCCCGTGAACTCCAGTTTTGTTCAGCCGCTTCTTTCATATAGTAGCGTCTGGCGTCTGGTTTCTCTAATCGCATCAATGCCCGGTAGTGCGTCCATGACAATTCGCTACGCAGTGCGTAGCGAATCTCGCCAGTATCTTGAAAAGGAAAAGCCAAAAAGAACTGCCTGAAGTTTCGAAGGTTTGTTTCAGTGAATCCCCGGCCGAAATCCCTGGTTAAACGAATCGATAAGTTCCTGATCAGATAATCTCCATAGCCCGCCCGCTCCTTGCCTTTCTGTTCCTCATCGACGATGATGCGTCCAATTTCCCAGTATGCTTCGACCATGGCGAAGTTGATCGCCCGATAAGCGTTGGAACGCGCAGTCTTGAGTATTGCAGCAACGGCCTGGTAGAATTCCGTCTGCAATGTTGAGTCTTCTGTACAGTCTTTTTTATTGCCGCCTGTTGGCTTTGTCATTGCCCTGTTCAACTACATTTTATTAAGATACACGAAGATGTTAAAATACCATTCTTGAGGCAAAAATGAAATTCCGAGCAATCGTCAAGAAGTCTGGAGACTGGTGGATTGGTTGGCTGATTGATTTGCCGGGAGTAAACGACCAGTCCGTTCATTGTCATATACTATTCATCTGTGCGATAGAGTGTCCAATTACGGAGCGCAATAATGAAATTTACGACTAACTTGATATTTATTTTTATTGCTTCTTGTTTATTTATGAGCGCGGCTCAGGATTCTTACGCTCAAGGTGTGACATATCCAGGAGGATCAGTTCAATGGGGACAAGACGGAAGGGTAAAATATCCAGGCGGTAATGTGAACTGGGGCATCAGCAATGGCGTCGTGAATTTTCCTGGTGGAGGTGTGAGGTGGGACAACCAGGGTAACGGCGGGGTTAGAATAAATGTTCCCGGCTTCAAGGGCAAAATACGTTGGTAATTTGTTTCTGAGCCCGGAAACAATCTATTGTAAAAGAAATCCCGGATTAAACGCGAATAGGTCTAATTGATTCAACCTCTCATCATGAGTTGATGGAGCTTGCACTAAAGTAATTTGCAACTTTTGTAAGGTCACAGGACTCATGAGCCTTGCAGAGGTTCGAAAATAGCGATTCAGTTGCGGTGATCGTGCGATTGAATCTCATCTTGGCAAGTGGTCCATCTTTTGTCGACTCATAAACATGTTGTCGCGCTGTAAACGCGGTTTCAGGAGAATTGCAGATCAACATTATGTCCGTGCCTGCCTGATACGCCAGGAGAGCAGCTTCTTCGGGCCTGTAATGTTTTGAGATGGCCCCCATATCAAGGTCATCGGTAACTACGAGGCCATGAAATTTTAATTCCTGTCTAAGCACATCGTCAATTAGGGTAGGGGAGAGAGACGCGGGATAAGTCTCGTCAAATGCAGGAAAAACAACATGGGCCGTCATGATCATGTCTGTTCCTGCTTCGATCGCCTTAATGAAAGGAAAAATATCCCTCTCCATGATCACACTGGAAGGCCTTGAATCAATCGGTAGATCCAAATGTGAATCCACAGCTATACCGCCATGGCCAGGAAAATGTTTGCCGCAAGTCAGGATCCCCTCGGACCTCATTGCGCGAATCAGGACAGTCCCTAAATTGGCGACCTGTATTGGATCAGGGCCGAACGAACGATCTCCGATTACCGTGTTTTTAGTGTCAATGCCTTCTCCCAGAACATCAAGGACTGGAACAAAATCCAGGTTGAATCCCACAAGGCTCAATTCCCGGGCGGTTGTTTCCGCAAAACGTCGTATGGCTTCTTCAGGAAACTCTGATTCCGCTATGGTCATTACCGGAGGAAATTCAGAAAATGCCGACGTAAGTCTTTTTACTCTTCCGCCTTCCTGATCTACCCCTATTAATAACGGTCTGCCCAACTTTTCGATTGAAAACTGCTGAATCGAGAAATTAAGTTCAGCCACCTGGCGAGGTTCAAGTATATTCCTGCTAAACAGGATTACGCCGGCAGGGTTGAGCGCATCAAGGAAGCTCTGCAACTCAGGACAGAATGCCGATCCGTAGAAACCTACCATAAAAAGACGCCCAAAATCGCGTTCCATCATGCCCAATGAAAGCTCCTCTAAAAAATGCGGATCTAAAAATAACTGTGAAGTCCGGGCAGATAATTCACCCCGAAATATGTGAAAAGGACGGCGCAGAATCCAACGACGGAAAGAATGGCCGTCTTCCCGCCAGACCAGCCACGCGTCAGTCTCGCATGCAGAAAACCGGCGTATACCAGCCATGTTATCAGAGACCAAGTTTCTTTCGGGTCCCAGGACCAATAAGTGCCCCACGCGTGCTCGGCCCATGCGGCGCCTGTAATAATCCCGAGAGATAGTAACGGGAACCCGATCAATATTGAGCGGTACACTATTTCGTCCAGGATTTCCTTTCGTGGAAGCATGGAAGACGCCTTGCCGGACCACCTGGAAAGCAGCAAGAGCAGAGCGGCCACGAAAGATACAGCGAATCCGGCGTAACCCAGAAAACATGTAAAAACGTGCGCCACAAGCCAGTTGGATTGAAGCGCAGGTATTAACGGTCTAATTGATGGATCAATAAGGAAAGTCGACCCCAGGATGAGGAACACTATCGGAACGCCAAAAAGGGCCACGAGGTCAGCTTTAAACCTTCGCCAAACGATAATAAGGGCCAACGACACAGACCAGGAGAAAAAAACCAGGGACTCATACAAATTGGAAAGCGGCGCATGACCGATCCCCAATTGATACGACTCGACCCACCTAAGAGCAATCGATCCTGTGTGAACACACCACAGAAAAATCAAAGCGAACCAGAATGTCCTGTTGATTTCGGATCGTTCCCTGGCGGTCACGAAGGTTATCAAGTAGCCAATAATCCACAATAAATAGCCGAAACATAGATATGTGTTTATTTCAACGTTAATCATGCGTCAATCCCAGTTCAGAAATCCCTTTAAGATGTTTGTTACGAAAGGTCATTTTAATTTTTTCAAGTCGCTGATTTTTGAAAATTCATGTTCAACCGCTTGCCTGAATTCCCGGCGCAATTTTCGGCTCCTGCCCTGGACAAGAACAAGAGTTCCATCGACGGAGGATGTAATCTCAACCGCAATTTTCCGAAGATTGGTAAACAGGGACAGGATAAAGCCGATGACCAGCATTGAACATCCAAGCCACACTATTCGGACCCCAGGGTCATATCCGATTTGCAGGCCCGTGGCGTATAACGGAGTAAATCCGAGGAAACGAATTTCCACGCCCTCAACATCAAGAGGTTTCTTATCTTTTTGATAAATATTAAACAATGGTGGAGGTTCAGGTTTCCCGACAACATTAACCTGAATCCCGGACCCTTGAGCAAGTGTCCCCGGATCAAGGCTCCTGGTTTTCAATTTTGCGTCAGTTCCTGGGATATCTATATCTTCCCTTGGGTTGGCGACTTTTTCCAGAACCTGACCATCCTTGGTCTTGAATTGAAGTTTGACATCCTTGACTCCCAAGACCCTATAATCGGATTGAAACAACGATATTCCAGCCCAGGTCACAGGATGGTTAACCAGAATTGAGCCTTTCAAAACTTCCTTGCCGTCTTGAGACAACCTGACGTTGCTTCGAAATTCCCTTGGCTCGCCGGTAGAGTACTTTTCCAGCTTGAAATCGTCTACCGTAATTGAGAAAGGTAGGGTTCCAGTTTGGTTGGAGGACATCAAAGAGAATTTGTCTGTGGTTTCACCCTCTTTAATTAGAACGTGCCCCTTAAAGCCCCAGTAAGATCCTATCACGCCACCTAGAAGAATAACAATAATTCCGATGTGCATCATGGGAAACCCAAGGAGGTAAATCTTGTGCTTATCCCATGAGAGAAACAGCTTCCCATCAGTGTCTTTTTTAACCGGATCGGAACGCATGACAGACCGACCTGCATTGACCAATGTGTCATATAAATCTCTTGAAGCGCTTGATGACTTATAATGAAGCTGGAAATTGACTTTAGATGTTTTCCCGCGCCACTCGTTAAGTAGGATAGGAATTTTTTGAAGCAGGCATCCGACGATGTTTAAAGTGAGAAGACCCAGCAGAGCGGTGAACCACCAACTTCTGAAAACATTGTTGAGGTCCAGGATCACCGCAACCTTGTACAGGAACGGATGCCCCGAAATGGCAATTCGATCAAGCGATTCCGCTTGAGGAATGATTGTTCCAAGGATTGCGCCGACAGCGATAGAGAAAAGAAGGAATAAAGTGGTTCTGACCGAGGTAAAAAAGACCTTTAGCTCAAACAAAATAGAGACTGATTCAGACAAACCAGTCTCTGGAGATTTCGGTTTATTCATTAAATGTGAACTCCAAACGAACTAATCAATCACCTCTTTTAGATTTAGTCTATATAATAATTTGCTTCAAGTCCGAACGATGTCAACATTGAGAAGCGTGAAGGTATTCACCGAATACTCCTCGCAAAACGTCACAGATTTCTCCCAAAGAGACACGTTTTTTTACAGCGTCCATGATAGGAACCATGAGGTTCTTGTCGCTCATCGCTGCAATTTTCAATGTGTCGAGAGATCTCTTGACCGCGTCGGAATCACGCTCTGCGT
This sequence comes from Desulfomonilaceae bacterium, assembly GCA_041662605.1. Taxonomy (NCBI): domain Bacteria; kingdom Pseudomonadati; phylum Thermodesulfobacteriota; class Desulfomonilia; order Desulfomonilales; family Desulfomonilaceae; species Desulfomonilaceae bacterium. The sequence continues at coordinate 37,680 of JBAZSD010000006.1, read as the reverse complement.
AAATCTTTTCTAACCTTTGAATCTGATTTTCACGGACTTTGGGGTCAACTTTAAGGAGGCCCTTAGGAGGTGCCCCGACCGTTTGAAATCGATTGACACCGACGATAACTTGCGCCCCAGATTCGACCGCTTTCTGGAATTTGTAAGCTGAATCCTGAATTTCCTGTTCTATGAAACCGCATTCCACGGCCCTGACCGCTCCACCCATTTCGTCTATTTTTTTGATGTAATCTAACGCAAGTCTTTCTATCTCGTTTGTAAGAGACTCCACAAAATATGAACCGGCCAGTGGATCTACGGTATCTGCGACTCCTGTCTCATAAGCCACTATTTGTTGAGTCCTCAAGGCTATTTGGACTGAATCCTGCGAGGGCAGGGCGTACGCTTCATCTCGAGAGTTTGTATGCAAAGACTGGGTTCCGCCCAACGCGGCTGACAGAGCCTGATAGGCCACCCTGACGACGTTGTTATCCGGTTGAGGCGCTGTAAGTGTGCAGCCGGCGGTCTGTGTGTGGAAACGCAACATCATGGCTCTGGGATTGGTGGCGCCGAAGCGATCTCTCATTATTCGGGCCCACATCCGCCTGGCGGCCCTGAACTTTGCAATTTCTTCGAAAAAATCCTGATGAGCGTTGAAAAAGAAGCTCAGTCTTTCGCCAAAGGAATCAACATTGAGGTCGGCCTTGATTGCCGCTTCAACATAGGCTATGCCATTAGCCAGGGTAAACGCCACTTCCTGAACCGCAGTCGAACCGGCTTCTCTAATGTGGTAACCACTAATACTGATTGTGTTCCATTGGGGCACGTTTGTATTGCAGAATTCGAATATGTCGGTGATGATCCTCATGGATGGTTGGGGCGGGAAAATGTATGTCCCACGCGCTGGATACTCCTTGAGGATGTCGTTTTGAATAGTGCCTCGAATTTTCGATACATCCAAGCCCTGTTCTTCGGCGGTCACTATGTACATGGCCAGCAAGATGGACGCCGGGGAGTTGATAGTCATGGAAGTGCTGACAACGCTTAAATCTATCCCGTTGAATAGCATCTTGATGTCTTCCACGGTATCAATCGCCACTCCAACTTTGCCGACTTCTCCGGCTGCAAGTTCGTGATCTGAATTGTAGCCTATCTGGGTGGGCAGATCAAAAGCGACTGACAATCCGGTTTGGCCTTGATCAATAAGGTATTTGAACCTTGCGTTTGTCTCTTCCGCGCTTCCGAACCCTGCATATTGTCTCATCGTCCAGAATCTTCCACGATACATATTCGGCTGGACACCTCTCGTGAAAGGAAAAGCCCCCGGCAGACCAAGATCATTCTCCAATTCAAAATCCGGAGAGTCCCAGGGCCAATAAATCCTTTCCATGGGTAGTCCGGAAACAGTGGTGAACTCTGATTTGCGCTCTGGGCGCTTAGTTAGGCTCTCCTTGAATTTTTGGTCAGACTTGAGACATTTGTTTTGGAATTCTTGATTCACTGCGCACCTCATTTCTACGAATCATGTATTGAAAAACAATTCAAAAATGTCAAACAAACGTAGATTCGGCCAATTCCCAAAGCCTCCGCACCATGGACGCTAAATCTAACGAACGGAAGATAGTCCGTGTCGATTACTAAGATTCTTTTTGCTCTCGATCAATTTTGCAGGAAATCCCAGCGCCCTTCATGCCCGTCTCAAAACACCCGTTGCAAGAAATGCAGGTGGCTTTCGAAAGGTCACCCGTTTTCCATCTGTTGATAAGCCCGGGTTCCCTGATAAACGGCCTGGCCATGGCGACGTAATCCGCCTTATGGTTTCTTAGAATCCCGTCAATTTTCTGAGGGGATCTCAAACCACCCACCGTAATTATGGGAACCTTGACCTTGGCCTTGAACTGAGCCGCGATCTCGGCGAAATATCCCTCGTCAGATTCTTCCAGAATTTTAGTCCTCACTGGCCCCTGGTTTTTGCCTGACGAAGCGCTGCCTCCGCTTATCTCTATGGCGTCTATACTGTCATCCTCCAACCTTTGGGCTACGTTCAGGGTTTCATCAATCTCGAGACCATTTTCCACGAAATCACGACCATTCAGTTTAATCATTAAGGTCATGTCTTTTCCAATAGCGCCTCGAACCGCTTCCATAGTTTCGCCCAAAAAACGGTAACGATTCGAAACGCTGCCACCGTAGCCATCACCTCTCAGGTTCCAGCATGGCGAAAGGAACTGATTTATTCCATAGCCGTGAGCCCCATGCAGTTGAACGCCGTCAAAGCCGGCTTCCTTCAAACGTCTCGCAGCATCCGCATAGGCTTGAATCAGTTCCGTAATCTCCTGTCTGGTTAGTGATTTTACGGGATATTTGAGGGTAGGGTCTGATATTTCAGATGGCGCCCACAAAGCGCCTTCGCGTGAGAAGAGTTTTGGATTAGCGCGAAATCCCGTGTGGACAATTTGCCCCACAACTTTGTTTCCCGCTTCGTGAATGGTATCCGCCAATTTCTTCAATCCCGGTATTAACGCGTCGTCATAGTTTCCAAGCATGTGTGGCAATTGAATGGCGTTGGGCAGAATATATTGATAACCGGTAATAATGAGGCCCATGCCTCCGCGGGCAAGACGGTCGTAAAGATCAAAAGTGTGATCTGTCGCAAAGCCCTGCGGATCGGCGGTCCCTGTCCAGGTAGCGGACCTTACAGCTCTGTTGTCGAGTTCAATTGAATTTATCCAGGTTCTATCGAAAAGTTCACTCATAAAAGCAGCCTCTAGCTCTGTTCAAAAATCATGCAGGTATTTGGATAGTCTGTTAGAAGCGTTACAATTTCTTTTCGTAATGTGAATTCGCTTCTAAGACTTGATCTATGGAAAATCCGGTCCCCCATTTATTAAAACAATTTTGGAATGTTGACGCTGATGGACACTCACCGACGAAGCGAGCGACCATCAGCCCATGTCTCAAATTGCGAGCATGGTCCCTATGGATACAAATTTAAGTGAAAAATATGTCCCCCGCTCGCTCACGATTATTCAATAACAACTAGAACATCGCCTACCTGGTAGGATTCCCCGACTTTCGCCTTGATTTCTTTCACGCTCCCACTTGCCGTAGCCACTATGGGGAGTTCCATTTTCATAGCTTCAATGACAACAAGCTCAGCGTCTTCTTGAACTGAGTCTCCCACACTAGCCAATATGTTGATCACTTTTCCATTCATCGGCATGGTAACTTCGGCCATCAGCATAACCTCCAGAACGATCTTTCATTTAAATATAAAGGGATTTTCGTAAAAATATCCCCAGGGACGGTATTGGGTCGACCCAAGCAGTATACGATTAGAGGCTAACAAATTGCAAAGGCAAACCTCTACTGCAGAAGCCGTCTCCAATAAAAAACGTGCCCAACTCCAGGACACGCAAGATATATTGGCGTGAAAACACCGAAAAGATTTTTAAATTATTATTTTGAAAAAAGTCTTGGAAACGCGTCTAAAGCAAAATTCGTTCCTAATGTTTTTCTTCTGATGGTTGACATAGTTCCATCAGGATACCGTGGGTAGCCTTTGGATGCATGAAAGCTACAGACATGCCGTGGGCTCCCTGCCGCGGTTTTTCGTCTATCAGCTTAACCCCTTTGGCTTTTAGTTCGGATATCGCCTCGTTGATGTCATCGACCTCGTAAGCGATGTGATGGATGCCTTCACCGTTCTTGTCCAAAAATTTTCTTATGGCCGAGGCGCCTGAAACGTCCTGAAGGAGTTCTACTGAACTGTCACCTATAGGAATGAAGGCAATTTTCATGCCTTGGTAGTCCTCAGTATGTGTAACTTCAAGGGGAAGGTCTTCGGTGAAGAATTTCATCGCTGATTCGAGATCCTGAACCGCAACACCTAGATGAGCAATTTTCTTGATCTTCATGTCAACCTCTATTCAACTGGCGGAACAGTTTGACCGAAACGTAAAACTAAGCCTCAGAATCAGAAGTTGACTTAGCGGCCGACGTGGAGTCTGATGGCGCCGTACTGTTGGACTCCGAACCCGATGAACCCGAAGATTTGCCGGTCGAAGGACTGGAAGCGCAGGAACTGCTTTTGCCGTAATCGGTAACGTACCATCCTGAGCCCTTGAGGACAAAAGTAGACTGAGATATCAACTTTCTGGCTTTTCCGCCACACATTGAACACTTTTCAATTGGATCGTCCGAAATTCGCTGCCAGGCTTCAAATTCTTTGCCGCATTGTTCACAACAATATTCGTAAATTGGCATTATTGGAAAACCTCCTGGTATGTAATGTCATACCGCTTCAAATAATGTTTGATGTTTAATTTTCAATCCGGATTCATAAAGATGAAACAGATTATCCATCGTTTCGACTCCGGACAATATTTCTTTAGTATACCCGTGTACCAGATTTTCTTCCGCTTGTTTTTCATCAACAGATCCAAAGAAATCCACTTCAAATTTCCTGAACCTGACAATATGAACTAGTTCGTGGGTCAAAACAAAAAGCCCCAGAGTCCACAGATCATGTCGCGCAGGCCTCAGCAAGGCTCGCAAAATGGCGGGATCCTGAAGAACTACCCCATAGGAGATTGGATCTTTCTCGGACCGACGTGGCGCCGTCCGCTTTCTCGGTCCTATTCGAACTGTCTGAGCGAACACATTGGAGTCTCGAAGCCAGGGGGCGGTTTCTTTCCAAGTGAGGAGCGAATAGGGATTTGTAGCCCATTCGTCGGAGGCTAAGTTGAAATAACGCATGACAAGACCTTCTGCCAAGCGGGCGGCTTTGACCACCGTAGTGCGATCGGACTCGGTAAAAAAGCCCTCTATGGTCATTTCAACCTAACCTACTTATTCTTGTGCCGCTGTTTTGCGCGAAGCTTTTTGTGTTTATGCTTGCGCATCTTCTTTCTTCTCTTCTTGATAATGCTACCCATTTTGACCTCGCCAAATTTCAAAACTATTTAACTACCACCTTGGGTACCGGGTGTCAACAAAGTTAGTCAAAAATCGAAGTAATACATCTAGTCTATGGTACAGATAATCTTACAAGAGCCTGTGTCAAGAGTCCATTTGCGCTATTTTCCATTTTTGTTGAGTATAATTAGACTTCGCCGCGACTCCGTATCCTTTGAAAGGGTTAGTTACATTGATCCCCGACATGTCTTGTTTGATATCAGATAAGTTGAAAAGAACCGACAGGATACACAGAAAAGGTATGGATTGTAGCTAGAAAATTATCTTGACATCAATAGTAAAGTTACTTAACCTCAGCAATGGTGATTCTTCTGAGTCCAGTAGTTTTTTTGCGGGGAAAAACATGCGAATTACTACAACAAGCCGATATGGTGTAAGAGCCCTTTTTGACGTATCCTATCACGGTGGAGGCGATCCCACTCAAATTAAAGACATTTCAAGGCGACAGAGAATTTCTCAACGCTACTTGGAACAAATATTCAATAAATTGCTGAAAGCTGGTCTCCTGAGAAGCCGTAGAGGTCCTAGAGGCGGGTACATGCTTGCCAAGGACGCTTCCGAAATAACAGTCGGCGATATCATTCAGGCCGCGCAAGGCCCCATAATCCCTGTTCGCTGTCTGGGTGAAGACGACTGCAAGCGTGGGAATTGTGAAATTTGTCAAGGCTGTATAACCCGACACGTTTGGAAAAAAACACAACAGATCCTTATAGATTATTACAATTCGGTCAGTATTGCGGACTTGTGCGCCATGGCGCGTAAAGAAGGAATTTCTCGTGAATTGGATCACAAATATATGTACTTTATTTAAAGTACTTATCAAAATGTCTGCGATTGGTTGAGCTGTTATATGCGAAATGATCCCACAATACTCGATTACATAGGTAGAACTCCAATGGTTCGCCTTAGAAGCGCTGAAATGGAAAAGAGGGCTCAGATCTGGGCTAAGCTGGAACTGTTGAACCCGGGCTCATCCCTCAAAGATCGTATGTGCTTGAATATCATTCGTTCAATGGAGCGAGACGGCCTTTTGAAGGCAGGCGGTCGACTCGTTGAGGCTTCATGCGGTAACACGGCGATCAGTCTGGCGCTTATCTCGGCGTCTAGAGGTTACGCTCTGACTCTTGTTATGCCTGAAACTGTTCACCACGCCAGGGTACAGCTATTGACGTCGTACGGAGCGGAAATAGTTTTCACTCCGGCTTCTGCAGGAATGCGCGGGGCGATCGACAAAGCCAGTGACATAGCGGACAAGTCTCATCACTGCAGGATGCTCAATCAATTTGAAAACCCCGCAAATCCCGAAGCCCACAAACTGACCACGGCCGTAGAAATTCTAAAGGACTTAAAAAGACCACCGGATGTTTTCGTGATGGGAGTTGGCACAGGAGGCACAATCACGGGTGTAGGTGAGGTTCTCAAAAAGAAAAACAAGGATGTCAAAATAGTGGCGGTTGAGCCGGCGGAGTCCGCTGTTTTGGGTGGAGGGAATCCGGGACCTCACAACTTCGCCGGTATTGGGGCCGGCTTTGTGCCAAAGAATTTGAATTTGAGCCTGATCGACGAAGTAACCAAAGTAGGATATGATCAGGCCGAAGAAGCCGTTAGAACTTTGGCGATCCAACATGGTATTTATGCCGGATTATCGTCCGGCGCCGCATTTTGCGCGGCTTTGGAGCAAGCCTCCAGATTGGGGCCTGAGAAAATCGTCGTTACCGTAATTTGCGACGCAGGGGAAAGGTACGTGTCATTTTTCTGAGTATTTCAAAGGGAACAACCTCATCTAGCGTCGGGGAACTCCGCACGGCAATCTTTACAACACTTCCATATTCGTGCAATCAAAGCTTACAAAAATCACCGGTAGTTAGCACGCAAGACTACTTTTGCTAGACACGCCGGCCATGTTGGAATATTTTTCGATGGTCCGTTTTTATTGGAGGACACGATGATTCCTTATCCTGGAAATTCCACGCTACGTCTGCTGTTGATCTTGATCATCGCAGGGCTCGTTCAATCCTATTCGCTTCCGTCCGCTATTGGGATGGATGGGCCAGACGCCGTTTTTACAACAGTGGTGTCAAAGTCCGAGACTGATTCGAATTCCAAGAAGTCAGGATCTGAAAACGTTTGGAGAAGCCAGGAACTTAGTTTGTTGGCTATCGGTCTGGGAGTAGGGGATGTTGACGGAGACGGCAAAAATGAAATCGCGGTTGCTAGCCCATCAACGATCTATCTTTACAAATATTCAGAAAATAACCTTACTCTGGTCACTGAGTATTCTGCTGGTAGCCTGGAAATCAAAGCGATAGATGTAGCGAAAATCGCAAAAACCGGTAATGCCAGAATTTACGTTACCGCGCAAAATAGGGGATCAGTGGCTTCTTTTGCTCTGGAATACAAAGGCGGAACTCTTATCTCCGCAGTTGACGGAGTGGGATACTTCTTAAGGGTCATTAACTATCCTACGCGTGGTCCGATTCTTCTAGGCCAGAGAAAAGGCCTTAGCAAGATGTACGATGGTCCCATAGAGCAAATGGAGGATCGGGGAACGACTATAGAGTCTGCCGGCAGGTTTGGCGTTCCTCTCAAGATACCGATTTTTGGTTTTACCATTGGGGATTTTGAAGGCAAACGGAAGCCTCTAATAGCTGTTTACGACAAAGAAGATCATCTCAGGATTTATAATCCTCTTGGAAAACGATTGTATGTCTCCAAGAATTACTATGGAGGATCCGACATAATTTTGCGCTGGTTCGGACCTGAGGAGATGCGTGACAAAGGCAAAGATTTCGCCATGGATCCGATTTACGTCCGTCCACGGATCCTTTGGTGGAGCCCATCCCTTGGGGCGCCCGCCCAGATCCTGACAATTTCTCATAGTTCGACGACCATGAGGATGTTGAGCAGAACCAAGATGCTTGAAGAGGGCCGTATAAAGGGGCTGGTCTGGAACGGAGACGCGCTCGAAGAAAAATGGAGCACCCCTAAGGCACAGGGGATGGTGGCTGACTTTGCTATCGATTCCTTGTCCGGGATGTCAGGCCAGAGGCTGATTGTGCTGGAGCGCAAGAAGACAGACTGGTTATCTTTCTTGCTGTCTCGAAGTCAGATAAAAGTCTATGATATCGATTACCTTGTTTCCGAGATGGCAAAGGGAGGCGCTAAAGAGTCAGATGATTGATCGGTGTGTCCCGGAGGAATTGACGCTTCTACGCGTCGCCCGAAGTCGCCATGACCATTATCCATTCTCCGTTACGGGAGCGCATTCGAGCGCGGCGCAGGGTTTCGTGTAACAGGTGGTCTTTATCTTTGGACCCAAGGCTTCTAATTGTGATTCGATTCCTTCTCGAATTTTATCCTTAAAGTCATAATAATGTTCCGCTACGACGAATGAGACTAGATATCGGTCAAATCTGGACGGGAAGTTCCAAAGAGCTTTGAGAAGATATTTCCAGAACTTTAATCTCGTTGGATATACAACACTGTTCCTGAACAGCATGATGGCCACGGCCCGGATTTCCCAAGAATACGGTAGCCTCAGGGGTTTCTTGACGTGGGGAGGATTCATGCCCTTGAAATGGTAATATGATCTTTCAATGTATGTTTCAGGTTTATACAGCTCTTCGTAAACCGAGACAAACTCATGGGCTATTTCTTCCAAAGGCCTGGTGGGTACGAAATTTACCAAGCCTGTCTGATTGCTGAGATTGGTTACATCCATCGTCAACAGGCGATCTTCCGACTCCAGTCTCACACACAGATCAGTGCCTTTTCCCGCCTGAAGCAGGGTGGTGAACAATTCCGGGATATGGTTTTTCTCGGCGAATTTTATCAGACGTGACCCAGCCCCTGTCGTTTCTTCATCAAATCCCAAGATAGCGCCGGCAATGACCTGGAACCCACCCCCTGCAATCTTCTTACAAACTTCATTCAGGTCTATGTTGGTATTTTGAAGTTTTCCCGCATCTTTGAGACATGCCTCGTCAGGGGTTTCAACGCCTAGAAAAACCCTCTGAAATCCAGCCAGATACATGTCTTGCATGAGTTTGTCATCAGCCGCCATGTTTACTGACGCTTGTGTGTAGAAATTGAAAGGCCGATTTCTTGCATCCATCCATGGAATCAATTCCTTCAAAAGTTCCTTGGTTTTTTGACCGCTTCCTATAAAATTGTCGTCCACAAAAAAAACCAGACGACGCCAGCCCAAGTTATAAAGAAGTTCCAATTCCTGAAGGATTTGTTCAGGTTTTTTAGCGCGCACCTTTCGACCAAGCATCAAAGTAACATCGCAAAATTCACATTTAAACGGACAGCCCCTAGTGAATTGCACCTCCATGTCCACGTAGGCCCCCATGTTTAAGAGGTCGAACCTGGGCGGAGGGCTCTTCGTCATGTCAGCCCTTTCAGCCGACTCTAGGATTTGTCCGAAATTCTTCTTCTTCAAGGCGTCAAGAAGGTTTTGAATTTGGACCTCCGCTTCACCTCTCATTACAAGGTCCGCTCCCGCCTCTAGAGCCTGTTCAGGAACATGGAATGACCATGGTCCCCCTACAACAACCGTTTTCCCACGCCATTTCGCCTGTTTTATCACCTGTAGAATTCCGTCTTGTTGGACGGACATCCCCGATACCATTATCAAGTCTGATTGATTCCATTGTGATTCCGATATTTCCTGGAACACCATGTCGACAAGCTCGACGTTCCAGTCGCTCGGCAATAGAGAGGCTAGCGTCAACAAGCCCAAAGGCGGCAGCAACGCTTTCTTGCGGGTCATTTCCAAGACCTTGTCAAAAGACCAAAATGTCTGGGAATGACTAGGATTTACCAACAAAACACGCATTAATTGTCCAGAAAATGAATATCAGCCAACTTAACAAAACTTTTGAGAGACATCAACTAGTAACTTCGTATAAATAGTTTGTTAAGATTTTGGACCATTTAGTAAAGGTTTATAATTGGCTTGAACCAGCAGGAAATTATCCTTGACAGCAACGTGAGCCTCATTAATAATCCCCGGCAGGTTGGACTAGGTTTCAGAGCCGATGCAAGGACTTCTGCCTAGTTACGGGAGATTGATCCCGATTGTCGCCAAATGTGTATTTGGTAGCTTCTGTTTGTGTTAAAAAGAGTCTCGTTTAATTATTAAAGCGATGTGGTTTGGGAACTCCAATGCCTGCCGTCCAAAATATATATGAGATAAAAGATTACAAAAACCGGATTCCGCTGCCCAATTCCGTGAGCTTCAACGTGGATGTACGAGAGACCAATATTCATATTCAAGCTCAAGTTGATCTGTCGGCCAAAGCGAAAGAGTCGGTTTTCCGTTACCGCTACCAAATAGAAGAGTACCTCAGACAACATCCGGCGTTGAGAGAAACTCAGAGCCCCATACAGATATACTCATCAGCCCCGGAGATCGTTAGGTATTGTGATCTGTCGAGTCGAAATACAGGTGTGGCTCCAATGAGTTGTATGAGTGGAGCCATGGCGGACTTTGTCGGCCGCGATCTGGCTCCATCGTCGGACACCGTCATTGTGAGCAGCGGCGCAGATTCATTTATTCACACAAATGGGCCGCTTGAAGTGCATCTTCATTCAGAAGGATCTCCGTTTCACGGACATCTTATTCTCAAACTCGAAAATCTTAAGAATGTTTTTGGCATATCCACGTATTCTCCAGGCAGAGGGATTCACGCTGTTACTATTCTTTCGAGGTCCGCATGCTGGGCCGCCTCATTCGCAAAGGACATCGGCATGAGATTGATCTCAGGAGAATCGATAAAATCCACCTTAAATAGAGCTGAGGCCTATTCAGACGTGGGTGGATTGATCATCATAGCCGGACCCAAGATAGTTGTCGGAGGAAGTTTCTTACTTGTCAGTGCAGATGGAGACCGAGGGGAACGGGATTCGTGAGGTGGTCCTAGATGAAGATAGGAGTGTTGTCGGACACCCATCTGAAGGTTCCCGATATTGTCCTGAACTATATACTGGACGACATATTTCGAGACGTCGACCACATCTTGCATGCTGGTGACATTGTTTCAGCGGCGGTTCTTGATCGGCTGGAAGAACGCGGCGCTCTTGCGGTTTGCGGCAACATGGATGATTTCCAGATAGCCGAATCAATTCCACAACTCAGAATGATAACCCTTGAATCCAAGAGGATAGCTCTAATTCATGGTTGGGGGTCTAAACACGGTCTCCAGGAACGGATTTTGGCGAGGCTGGAAAATGAATCCCCGGACTTGGTCGTTTACGGCCATTCTCATGTTCCGTTCTGGGGAAAGATTAATGGATTCATGATGTTCAACCCCGGTTCAGCCGGTCATGACGTATTTTCTGACGAGTCACACGTGGGTATTTTAGAAATTCTCGACGGTGAGGTCTTTGCAAAATTTATAAAAGTTTCAACGAATCGATGAAAAGGGTTTTCAACGGAACTCCATTCGTTGTATTTTAATAAGTTAATAAAGTGAAACACGTTCTTTGAAAGTAGGAACGGCCTCAATAGGCTTTGTTAGAGTAGATGTGATATGGAACAAATTTGGGCCCCATGGCGTATCGATTACATTCTAGGAGCGGAGAAAGAAGCCGGCTGTATTTTCTGTGATAAGCCCCAATCAACTATGGATGAAGAAAATCTGATTGTCCACAGAGGTGTGCAAGCTTATACAATAATGAACAAATTTCCATATAATAACGGACATGTGCTGGTAGCCCCGTACCGACACGCCGCTGAAATATGCGATTTGAACGGAGAAGAAAACGGCCTTTTGATTCAAGAGGTATGTAAAGCTGTGCAGGTTCTTCGGAAGGTCATGAAACCGGACGGTTTTAACATTGGGATAAACGTCGGGTCCATCGCCGGGGCCGGTATTGCTGAGCACCTTCACTATCATATTGTGCCGCGTTGGGCTGGTGACACTAACCTGATGGCGGTGCTGGCCGATATTCGGGTTATCCCGGAACATTTAAGAAAAACACGCGAAAAACTTTCTAAAACGTTTGATAAACTTTTTCCCGCAAATCTAGAACAGGAGCTGTCATGAGACTTATCAAAAGGCTAATAGAGCTGGCCTTCGTGATACTTATCATATCCTTATTTATGAAAAACAAGGATGTTGAACTGACTATAAATTATTTCGGACTCAAAGAACCGATCAAACTGGCTTTCTGGGAATTGGTCACTATATGTGTTTCACTGGGCATAATCATAGCAGCGGTCGGGGATTTCATAACACAGCTAAAGTGGGTGCGTGAACGCCGTCGCATGATAAAGACTGATCGGCAACACTCTGGTGAGGTGGATGGCCTGAACGCCAAGATTAGCCAGTTGGAATCCGAGAACCAGAGATTACAAAAAGACGTTCAAGAGAAAAGTTCCAGAATAGTCGAATTGGAACGCGCCTCGACTGATATTGAGCCCGGAGTCACTTCCACTCCTTCATCCGACGCATAAACAGTCTTAGTCCTCTTTGTGCCTGGAAGAGAGTCTACGGACCACAGCGATGGAAACCAATCCGTCGGGACAAGAGAGGCGTTCTCTTCACGAGTCAATTTTAGAACTGTTTTCTGGAGGGTGGCGATATACGCCGGGTACTTACTATGGAACTTATTCGCGTCCGCGAAAAAATATTTCAGACCTTTTCCAATCCTTCGGTAGCTTTAGGTAATTTTGATGGTGTTCATCGGGGACACCAGGAAATTCTCAAACGTACGGTTGAAACTGCCCACAGCAAAGGTAGAGAAGCGGTCGTTTACACTTTTGATCCCCATCCACGGTTGGTTTTAAACCAGGCCCCGGAAATTCCACAAATCACCACCGCTCAAGAGAAGGCTGACCTGCTCGAGTCTCTTGGCATCGATGTCCTGGTACTGGCTGAGTTCACAAAGGAATTCGCCAAGCAGACTCCAGAGGATTTTGTAGAGAATACTCTCATAGAAGAGATGGCTATTAGAAATCTCTTCGTTGGTGAAAATTATCGCTTCGGGAGTGGGCGAGCTGGAACTGCATCTCAGTTAAAACGCATGGGACAGGAAATGGGTTTTTTCGTCCATATCGTTCCCTCGGTCAGGGTGGGAGGCGAAGTCGTATCATCAACCCTGATCCGTAAACTTCTCATGAGCGGAAAAATAGAGGCAGCAAACGAAATGCTGGGGCGTCCGTTTTCCATTCGGGGAAATGTGATACACGGACACAACAGGGGAAAGGGTTTAGGATATCCGACGGCGAACATAAAACCTGACAGAAAATTAAGACCCCCGGACGGAGTGTATGCTGTTTTTTGCGAATTTCAGGACAGAATTTATAAGGCTGTGATGAACATAGGAAATAATCCCACTTTTCAGGATCGCAGAACTTCCTTTGAAGCCCATCTTCTTGATTTCTCAGGTGAAATTTATGGATCTACGATAAAGCTTTTCTTTGTTAAAAGATTGCGACCGGAGCGAGCGTTCACTTCGGTGGAAGAACTGAAAGCCCAAATAGGCAGGGATGTGGAAAACGCTCGATCCGAGCTTGCCGATAAACGTATAAATAATACAACAGCCTATGCTTGAGATATAAGTGAGCTTTGCAAGGGGCTCAACTCAACAATTTAGAACTAATAACGCGGGACGCTGTGAAACGACAATCACTGTGCGGCCCGCGTTTTTTATTGTTGATGGGAGTCGGTTAGCTTCTTCCATCAAATATCACGTGAAAACCGGCTATTTTTTAAAAAAAGCTTCTCTTGCCGCTGTAAGGGTATTCTTCATAAGCATTGCGATCGTCATAGGCCCCACTCCACCTGGAACCGGGGTTATTGCCGCTGCTTTTTCTTTCACTTCGTTAAACGCCACATCTCCTACCAGCTTGAATCCTTTTTCAGTGCCGGGAGCTTCTACTCTGTTTATTCCTACGTCTATAACCACTGCCCCTTCTTTGACCATGTCACCTTTCAAGAATTCTGGAACGCCGATGGCGCCAATCACGATGTCAGCTTCCAGGCAACGACCTTTTAGGTTCTTGGTTTTGGTATGACACATTGTGACAGTCGCGTTCATGTCTCTCTGGTCAAGCATGTTTGATAGGGGTCTGCCTACAATATTGCTTCTTCCAAGAATCACCACGTCCTTACCGGATGTCTCGAATCCGCCTCTTTTGATCAGTTCTATAACACCGGCGGGGGTACACGGAAGGAATCTAACTTCACCAATACTTATAAGACCGACATTAAAGGGGTGGAAGCAATCTACGTCTTTTTCAGGGAGAATAGAGCGCAAGATTTTAGTTTCCGGAATATGCTTGGGTAAAGGTAACTGGCAAAGAATGCCATGGACCGTTTTATCGTTGTTGTAACCCTCTATGACCTTAAGTAATTCTTCAGTTGTAGTGGCCGCAGGTAATCTGGTTTCCAGGGACTTGATACCGATATACTCGCATGCCTTTTTCTTGTTCAGTACATATACTTTTGACGCTGGGTCCTCTCCGACCAGAATAACCGCAAGGCAGGGTTCCAGTCCCTGAGCTTTTAGCTTGACAACCTCTTCCTTCATTTCATCTTTTAGTTGTTGAGAAACTTCGTTACCGCTAATAATCTTGGCTGACATGCGATCCTCCTTAGAGTTTTTAGGTTATATGCGCGTTGCTGGCCGCTCTTGATGATTTGACGGCCTTAAAGTTTTCAGCAAGAGTTTTTCGACGCCTGTGAACTATTTTCCCGAATTGGTCTCGATTGTTGTGGCTATTTGTTCTATAGCGGAGAAAATTTCAGGGTCCTCCAAAGAAGGCGGACGATTTTCAAGATCTGCCAAGGCTATTTCCTCGGAAAACGGTATAATACCGATCAAAGGAATTACGCCCAAGTTCTGTCTTAGGAATTCTTCCTGTTCTTTGTTACGGACTTTGCTGCCGACGGCGGCGACTTTTGCGAGCCCGATGTCTCGGGTAAGTTGGAGGACTTTCGATGCGGTTTCAATACTTCTTTGCCCTGGTTCAACGACTATCAGGAATGTATCTACTCCTCTAGCAGTACCACGTCCAAGGTGTTCTATGCCAGCCTCCATATCCATTATAACCAGGTCTTTCTCGTAGAGGACCAGATGGCTTATCAGCGCCTTGAGAAGCACGCTCTCCGGACAAATACAGCCCCCACCGCCCTTCTTTACTGTTCCCATTACGAGGAGTTTGACGCCATCCTTGTCCTTGCCTAAAGATTCCGGCAAGTCGTCAACTTTTGGATTCATTTTGAAGAATCCACCAACCGTCCCCGGTTTCGATTCAGTGCGCTCAAATATCAAATCTTCCATCTTGGCTATCGGGGTAATACCTGAAGTGTCGATTCCCAACGCCGAACCGAGATTTGCGTCAGGATCAGCGTCTACAGCCAGTACCCGATATCCCTTTTTCGCCCAGTAACGCGCTAAAAGGCTGCTTAACGTAGTTTTACCCACGCCTCCTTTACCCGAGACAGCAATTTTCATTTTGACCTCAGAGCAAGCAAAAAAATCAACGAATTTTAGCCGCTAGGTTGCGGCTATAAGCAAACTATCTTTTCGAGAGTCTCATCAACTCCAGGACCGCCATTTGAGCGGCTACCGCCATATCCTCCGCGCTGAAATAAAGTTCCGCGGTTTCATCAAACAAGACGCTGGCCTCTGGAGGAAATTCTTCGTCACCTTTCCAGAGCATGCAAACGATCGGCAGGAACGGGAAATATGATAATTCCAGCGCTGCGTCGGCGCTGTCAAGAACCTTGCCATTGAGACTCTTACCCGCTTCCAACATAGGAACAGGGTCCTGACCGAACACGGCAATCAGAATTTCTTTTGTCCTTCTGTTAAATGCAGGTTCGTAAAAAACCCCTTCCTTGAATTCTCTAAAATGTTTGAGTTTCCCCGTGGGCTTTTTCCCTTCAGCGGAAATCAAATAATGGACACACAGGATGGACAACCATATAGGAGCTTCCTGGCCTGTCTCTTGAATTGTGAACTTCTGCGTCTGTAGATCTAGAACGATATTCATGTTCAGGTGAGGTATCACGAGATTGCCACCGAAAATATGCGCTCCCGATTTCTCAGCTACCCAATTCGGATCCTTCCTCCCAAACTTTTCGAGACCAATCGCAAGAGCCCTTTCGTAATTATCCTGTTTAGGAAGGTCCATTTTATTGACGTCTTTTACTGTCAACATTTGATAAACCTGACACCTTCAGTGAACTAAGCTAATGGAATCGAGGAAGATTCCGGACCTGAGTTGACGAGACAAGGCATCGGCCAGGAATCAAACCTGATTCAAAGATTCTATATGGTAATTCGTCGAACCGATACAATGTTACTTAGCGCCTGCAAATTATCAAGAACTACATCGTCGGCCTTGGTATCCGTAGTCAGAAACAGTAGCGCTTCACCGCCTGGTTGATAACGAGCGAATTGAAAATGTGAAATGTTTATTCCACTGTTACCAATGGAGGAACCGACTTGACCTATGAGACCGGGTTGGTCCATGGCATGAATCAGGATCAACTCGCCGGAGAGATCAAATTCTCCCCGAAAATGACCGTATCTGACCATGCGGGGCTCAGACTTGCCGAACAAAGTTCCTTCCACAACATGTTCCCGATTTTGAGTTACCACTCTAAAACGCAGCAAAGAGATAAAATTCTCCGAACGGCTAACCCTGGTCTCGGACACCAATATGCCTCTTTCTTCAGCAACCATCGGGGCATTAACCTGGTTTACGTCGTCTTGCATTATAGGCGTGAGAAGACCAGTAAGAAAACATGTGGTAAGTGGCTTCAGTTCCATTTCAAGGACGTCGCCGGAATACTGCGCCTCCACAGTCTTAATGCCAGTCTGAACCATGGTCCCCAGAAACAATCCTAAACGCTGTGCCAGTTCCAGATAAGGCTTAAGGTTTTCCAAGGCCTCCCCAGATACTGCAGGAGCGTTCACGGCATTCTGGATCGTGCCATTAATGAGATAATCCCGGATCTGGTTCGCAACCGCAATAGCTACGTTATCCTGGGCCTCCCTGGTTGACGCTCCAAGGTGGGGTGTGCATATAACCCGATCGAGCTGAATTAAACGACTCAAACCAGGAGGTTCCTGTGCGAAAACGTCCAGAGCAGCTCCTGCGACTTTACCGGATTCGACTGCGTCGGCAAGATCCTCTTCGTTTACCACCGGTCCTCTCGAGCAGTTGATTATCCTGACTCCGGTCTTCATCTTGGCTATGTTTTTAGCGCTTATTAGGGCTCTGGTCTCGTCAGTCAACGGAACATGAAGTGTTATCAGGTCCGATTCCTTGAAGACTTCATCCATTGAGCCAAGTTTGACCCCCATTTGCTTTGCCTGGTCAACTGACAAGAAAGGATCATAGGCGATCACTTTCATTCCCAGGCCCATCGCCCTGTCAGCGACGACAGCGCCGATCTTTCCCAATCCCACGACGCCAAGGGTCTTGTTGAAAATTTCCGATCCGGAGAATTTCTTTTTTTCCCATTTCCCCTGCTTCATTGAGACGCTTGCCTGGGGGATATTACGCACCAGGGACATCATCATGGATATGGTATGTTCCGCCGTGGTTACCGTATTTCCTCCGGGGGTGTTCATTACAACGATTCCCCTTTTGGATGCTGATCTAATGTCCACGTTATCCAAACCAGTGCCCGCGCGTCCTACTACTTTCAAGTTATCAGCGGCGGCTATAACTTCTGCGGTTACTTTTGTCGCCCCTCTTACCACGAGACCATGATAATCTGGTATTGTCTTGATTAGTTCTTCCGGGCTCAAGCCAACCTTCACGTCGACTTCGATACCAGGCGAGTCCCTTAAAATTTGGACGCCTAACTCAGATAAATTGTCCGATACAAGGACTTTCACGGGGACATTCCTCCCTTATTATAAAATATGAGTCAACGGCATGAGCGCATTGAAAAGCCCACGACTATAGGGCATTCGCACAAACGTTTCCACTTTTCCCAAAACCAGGAAACACGCTCGTCTTAACCTAGCCGTTCTTTGTCCAGGAATCTCTAGTTGTTTGTAAGGATCTATGAGTCGGTCACAACGCTCCGCTTTTTTTTACCAAGAAGGCCACTATATGTCAAGAATCGGCTCCCGTCCGTATAGATGAAGCTTCTCCAGGATGTGTTGATGCAATTGTCAGACATTCCCAAAAGTGATCATGAGCATGAAAAGAATGACCGCCAAGCTCATAGGAATTAGAGGAGCTGGTAAGATATCGCTTTCCAGCCCCACGTAGGTTCGGAGGGGCTCTAGCGCAACGATGTGGGGAGCGGAGCCGGCGCTATCGTGGGACGTTTCATCGGATGGGGATGTCGTTTCCAGTAAGGTTGCCTCAATGAACAAAGAACCGGAGCCCTCAGAATCCCCATCCAGGATTATGGCCTCATCCAGAAGCTCATTTCCCGCTGTCAATTCATGATCCACTTTCTCAAAAAGCGGTAAAGTTCCAGATGGTTGCAGGATTTTCACGTTGGAGTTTGAACCCATGACTTCTTAAACCACCTCGGGCCGCGAATTATTATTCACAAGAATTCAAAAGCTGATCCAATCAGTTAACTTAACAAATTATAATAAATTCTTGAAAAAAGTCACGGTTTAAATTCTTTTGTTGATCGTACGTGGCTCGCGGAACGCAGCAGTTTGGCTAAAAACATCAAATTTGTTGCGTAGCTGTTGCCGGCGTAGTACTTGTAGAACCAAGTCTAACGAGCGACTCAAAACGATTGAATCAAAATTACGCCTTGTGGTGTCTAAGCGACTGATGAACCTTACGAATATTCTTGGAGGCTTCTATGGATAAGAAGGTGCCTGACGTAAGAGATTCCTTGACTGAACTGATGTCAAACCTGGGAACGATAGGTGTTTTTATGCTAGGAGAAATCCGGGTTTTTCTCAAAAAGAGCTGGGGCTCTTCCAGGGAAGAATTTTTCTCCGCGGTAGATCAAACGGCAAGAAATCTCAAACGTTCCGGAAAGTTGGCGGTGGTAGACATAGAAACAGCGTCTACTAAAATAAAGGACGCGTGGGAAACTCTCGATCGCGAGAGAAATCTCGATTGGGACAGTTTCCTGAATGACCTTAAACATAGGTTCAAGACTCTCGGGGCGGTAAGCAGGGACACGCTCAGTTTGTGCGTTAATCAGGCCATGGAACTTCTTGATAAACAGTGGACGGCGTTTGGGAGAATTGGCGAAAACAGGGTGAAGCAAGCTCAGGAACATTCTGATGAAATGGCCAAGGTCTTAAAAGATAGGGTTGGAGAGCTTTTTGAGACCATACAGAAGACTGGGAAAAAGCTTGACCGAGCTTTGGACGCTGCTTGGCAGGAAATGAAGAAGAAAGATTAAACAAATTTGATAGATTATTAAGGATAGTGGGTCTGGTCCATAATGAGAGCCAATCAAAAAAGAAATGATGATGTGGGCGCTAGGCGCTCGTTGACAGTAGGACTTACAGGGGGAATAGGTAGCGGCAAGAGCGCTGTCAGTGGTATTTTCAGGAACCACGGGATCCCTGTTATTTGCGCTGATGAGCTTGCTCGCGAGGCAGTCAAGCCCGGATCTAAGGGATTGAACGAGATAAGGACCACATTCGGTGGTTCCGTCGTGGATCCACAAGGCGCGTTAAACAGACCAGAACTAGCCAGGATAGTTTTTTCCGATCCTTCCAAGAGAAGACTTCTGGAGGCGATTATTCACCCAAGAGTATCACGTGAGAAGGAACGTCTTGTAAAAGAGCATCAAAAAAACGGAAATCTGATTGTTGTGGTAAATGTGCCGCTATTGTTTGAAGCGGGCTGGGAAACAGATTTCGACATCATAATTTTGGTTTACACTCCCCGAAAGCTTCAAAAGAAGCGGTTGATGAAAAGAGACGGGATTACATCTGACGAGGCGTCATCCCGGCTAAACGCGCAAATGGATATAGAATCGAAAAAAACTTTAGCCGACATCATAATTGACAACAGTGGTCCTCTGGAACAAACTGAAAAACAAGTATCCGGCATTGTAGATAAACTTAGGTCTATGTTGCTCGATGAAGAGCGGCTCAATCAGGAGCGCTGACGGCTGGCGCCGTCACATGACTTTAACAGCGAGGCGTATTAATGGAAAAGCGATCATGGGATCTCATAGGTAAAGAGAAATTGTCTGACAAGATTAACCGTCAAATGATTTGGGGCAAGAAACTGATGGCGGTTAGAATCGAGATCGCTCCTAATTCCTCCATACCAGTGCATGAGCACGAGTCTGAACAATTCACAACGGTTCAAAAAGGACAAATTACCCTGCATTTTCCTGAACGTGGGGAAATAACGCTGCTTCCCAATGAAATGTTGCTGATACCTTCAATGGTTCCTCACTCAGTCTCTTCAGGTCCGGAAGGTTGTGAGGCCGTGGATTTTTTCTCACCAATAAGGCAGGATTTTATAGATGGCTCAGCCGGTTACATTAGTGGCCAATCTCAAACCACCAATGAACGGAAACTGGATCTGGAACTTGCGAAAGATACCACGAGGAATGACCCATACTCCGAATTGCACGGTTTTCTTGCCGGTGTAGGGGTGAGGGTACCTATTGAAAAATTGCGGGAATATCCTTTGGAGACCCTGGCGCGATATGCATATGAAAAACAATGTGTGACCATGGGGCAACTCCGGAACATTCTGAAAATTGATAAAAAACAGGCTAAAGACATGTTACGGACATGGAAACATGGTGATGATCACAGCGAGTCGAGTTATAAAAGGAGCCTCGAGCGAGTTGTAATTATACCCGCTGTCTTTCAAAAGGCTTGTCCGCCCCCAAGTTCCGAACATCAGGCTCCCAAGGAAAAAGATGGACGAGAAAAAGATTCATAAGATTAAAGACGCCGTAAAGAGAAATTTTGAACAGAGTCCGGACAAATATTTTATTTTTGAAAATAAATATGGATTCTTTTCAATACTCAACGCCAATCTCCTTGATAGGATGCAAATACAGTCGAATGCCCGGATCCTGGATATAGGATGTGGAACAGGAGCCAGCGCAAGGCAGATACTTCAGGCGATTCCAGACGCAATCATCTGGGGATTGGACAATTCGCCTTCTATGCTGGAGGTCGCGAGAAATAACAATCCCGATTCGAAAAGGCTCAAGTACATAGAAGGGGACGCTGGTAACCTCACTGCATGTGTCAGCGAGAAAGTGGACGCGATTATTTATAGCGCATCTATATTTCTGATTCCTGATTACCAGGCCAGTTTGTCCCAAGCCAAGGACCTTCTCGAGCCAAGAGGGGCATTAGGGTTAACCTTTATGGTAGGAGTTTTCGATAATAACGAAAACGCCCTTGTTCGCGCAGACCAGTCTGCCCAGACCAACCTCAGTCAAAAAAAACCAGTCGAACTTGACAACCTGATCGCTGCCTTGAAAAATCTTTTCAGCGCAGTTAGGGTTGATATTGTAGATTTTTTATATGATGTTGAAATGTTGAAGGAATTCTTTTCGATTCAGGCTATGTCGGCTGGCTTGTACCCTACTCTTTGTTACGAAGACCGATTGAAAATGCTGGAGACTTTGTTTTCCCACTTATCCTGCGACAAGTTGGCGTTTCGCTGGAACCTCATTACTGCCAGTAAATAAAGATCCGAGTAGCTAGGCTAGTATGTTCCGCCCTCCCTGAATTCGGGCTATTGTTTTTGCTGGTGAGCCTTGGATGGATTTTTCGCTTCTATTTCTTTCTCTGCTTCCAGATAGAGCCGCCTGATATCTTCAATAGTTTTCTCTGATATTCGCTGTTTGTCACCGTTCCGTGGAGCAGGCTGAAACATTTGATGACTGAGTCCCTGTTTCGACGACGGGGTCTCCAAATTTGACGCCGATTGGCCGACTGTGTGATCAGGAAATACCAGCAATGCAAACGTAAACATGAGCATGGCGGGCAATATGGTGAATCTCATTGTTTCTCCCGAATATATGCGAGTGCTTCCAAAGCCGGAAATCAAGGTGAGAAATACCACAGCAGCCCATGAGCCGCAACTGTGAATCACAAAAAAAGAAGCGGCTTTGAGCCGCTTCCTCCGGAATCCTATCGATTAATGAAACTCTGTTCAATCAGAAGAAGGTCTAAATTATATACGTAAGAAATTACTTATTGTCACTCCAGGAGCCATATTGTTCTCTCAACACTCTATGAAGGATTTTTCCAGTTCCTGTTCGAGGCATGTCTTCATCCGAGATAAAGTCTATGGATTTCGGAACCTTATATCCTGCTATTTTTGTCTTGGCCAATCGTCTGATCTCGTCTTTTAGCCCATCAGAGGGGTCTACTCCAGATTTTAATATAATAAAAGCGTGGACGGATTCTCCCCATTTCTCATGGGGCACGCCTATCACTGCAACATCTTTTACCGTAGTGTGAGATGCAAGGGCATTTTCAACTTCCGATGGGAACACATTCTCTCCGCCGGTTATGATCATATTGGCCTTGCGATCAACCAGAACATAAAATCCTTCAGGATCTCTGAAACACATATCGCCCGCTGTGAACCATTCTCCACTGAAAACCTCTTTGGTTTTTTCGGGAAGATTCCAATATTCCTTGAACAACATCGGAGTCCGCGCATAAAGTTCTCCAACCTGTCCATCGGGAACTTCATTTCCCTCTTCGTCGAGGACCTTGATTCGGTCTATGCCAAAAATTTCGCGTCCTATTGTCCCAAGTTTTCTAAGTTGGTCTTCCGGCCGACAGAGTGTAACAAGTCCCGCTTCTGTGGAACCGTAGGCCTCCCACAATTCTGCGTTTTTGAAGAACTCAAGGATAGCGACTTTAGTCTCTTTTCGCGCTGGGGCTGAGGAGATCAGAAGTTGTCTCATGCTCGAGACGTCGTATTGTTTCTTCAACTCATCCGGCAGAGAAAGTATCATTATGTAATGTGTCGGAACCAGGGAAGTAAAAGTGATCCTGAATTTTTCGACAGTTGTAAGGAAATCGTCAGGGCTGAAACTTGATTCATTATATACGCACACCGGCGCGGAAATCAGAGTGTATGGAAAAGAATAATAAATAGAATTTACATGGCACATCGGCATGACCATGAGAGCCTTGTCCGTAGGTCTTATCCCCATGTTGGCAACGTCCAGGTAATACATGGCAAGGTAGCTTTCGTGGGTTCTCACAACGCCTTTAGGTTTTCCGGTGGTGCCTGAAGTGTACATAAAGGTCCAAGGATCATTCGAATCTACAAGGACATTGGGTTCGGAACTTTTGGCTGACGCCAGCCATTCTTCATAACCGACGTAACCATCGGGGACATTGTCACCTGGGGCCCCAAGATAAACAAAGTTTGATTTCGGCGCGGATATCTTATCTCGGATGGAATTGATAGCGTCGACGAAAGGCTTCTCTACAATAAACACCCTACATCCGGCGTCGTTAGTTATGTATTCTATTTCAGGTCCCGCCAATCTGAACATTATAGGTACGCAGATTTGTCCACCTTTTGCGGACCCAGCGTAAATTTCCATCCATTCCACCCGGTTGTAAGCTATTATCGCGAATCTGTCTCCATGGCCACATCCCATCGAAGTCAGGGCGTTCGCCAGCCGGCAGCTTCTTTCGTTCCACTGTTTGAATGAAAGGTCCTTGTGTTTGTCCTGGCAACCTAGCTTGTCGGGATACTGCTCCGCTTGCCGGCTCAAGAGAGTCCCCATGTGAATCCACTTGCTAACGGTCATCAAATCCTCCTCGAAATATAAAATGTGGCCCAAGTCATCTCTACAATTCAATGACTCGCGCAGGCTAGCAGACCCAAGTTGTTTCTGGGCCAGACTTGCGATGTCCTATGGCGTCTATATTGGGCATATCCTGAATAATATTCATTAATTACTGTGTGGGAATAAGGGCTAGGCAGAATCTTTCCAACAAGGGATCGAGACGCCGGCGAATCGACAGTATATAGGGCTTCCCCCTTGCCTTCAGCCGCTCTAATAACAGTGGGGTCTCCAGGCATGATCACTGCCGATCTCCCAAAATCGCCATTGATTTTGACGAGTTCTTGAAACGACTTAGGCGCATGGTGATCAAAGGTGGGTAATAGCATACGCTCTCCTCAAAAGAACGGTTTTGCCCAAACAGTGGCTACGTCTGGGAGATTCAGAGCCGGAGAGAAGTCACAAAGAGGAGCCCATTCAACTTGACACAATTGATTTCTTCGGATTAACTGAGAACAGTTTGTCTATGAATCATTTCGGTATCATAGGCGGTCCTGGAAACCGTGTCAACACCAATGTCCAGCAGCAAAAGAGCTAAATCAGGTCAAGTTGTAAAGAAGCTCATCAAACGTGAAGCGCTTGCTTCACGAATTGGAAAGAGTCGCGAGATCGAAGAAAAAGATAATGCCGGCTTTGGTAGAATGTTGCCAAGCTTATGCGACAGTGGGGGAAATGGCGGACGTTTTTCGAGACGTATTCGGAGAATTTCAATAGCCCAGCATATTCTGAATTTGTTTTAAGGAATTGGCGCCCTTTGAAGTTGAGTCAGCTTCATAGGGATTAGAACATTTCAAGTTTGTTAAATAAATCAGGGGATGGAGGTAAGTATGGCGTCTGAGGACCGAAACAGAGGCTTTCTAACCGAAAAGGAGGCTTTTTCGGCGGGAGACAGGAAAGCTTATCAAGAGAAATTCCTCAAAGAAGTGGTTGAACACGCATATGCCTCAGGAACACCGCTGAGGAGAAGTATGGACAGCCTCGGACAGATTCCTGCGGACATAAATTCGGTTGGGGATCTTCAAAAGTTACCAATAACCAAGAAGAAGGATCTTTCTGAAGCGCAGAAATCAAATCCACCATTTGGCGGCTTCTTGACTGTTCCGGTGACGAATCTTGCCAGGATTCATCAATCTCCTGGTCCTATCTACGATCCGGTAGGAGCAGAGCGTGACTATTGGCGATGGAGAACAGCCCTGTATTCAGTGGGATTTCGGGCTGGCGATATTGTAGTCAACACATTCGCATACCACCTCACACCTGCGGGGCATATGTTCGAAGAGGGCATAGTGGAGTTGGGAGGCGTCATCGTTCCAACCGGTGTTGGAAATACGGAAACGCAGGTTCAGATTGTAAAGGCGCTGGGTGTAACTGGATATATCGGGACTCCAAGTTTTCTGATGGCTATCCTTAAAAAGGCTGAAGAAGTTGGATTGAAGCCAAAGGAGGACTTAAAGCTCGAGGTAGCTTTCCTTGCGGCCGAGATGTTGCCTGAGTCAATGCGTAAGCGATTTTTGGAAGAATATGGAATTATAGGGCGTCAGGCATATGGGACGGCCGACGTTGGGTGTCTTTCATATGAATGCCCTGCGACCAACGGAATGCATATTCACTACGACGTGATAGTCGAAATTGTAGATCCGGATTCCGGGAAGGCTCTGCCGGAAGGAGAACCGGGTGAGGTCGTAGTTACTTGTAACAACAGGATTTATCCCCTGGTGAGGTTTGGGACAGGGGATGTCTCAGCCATTACAACAGAAGAATGCTCTTGCGGCAGAAAATCCCCACGCTTAACTCGAATCATGGGTCGCGTTGATCAGGTTACCAAAGTCAAGGGCATGTTTGTTCATCCCTCACAGGTGCAGAAGGTTGTCGAAACCCATCCGGAAATCGCCAAAGCGCGTCTTGTCGTAGAAAGACCTGGTGATCAAGACATAATGAAGCTTGAGGTGGAACTCAAAGGAGCCGTAGCGGAGGGTTTTCTGTCAAAAGTGGAAGCAACGATTCGCGATTCATTAAAACTCAAAGGTTCCGTTTGCATTCTTGAAAGTGGAACATTGACCGATGAACAAAAGATTATAGAAGATAGACGGAAATGGGATTAAAAACCGCATAACGAATAATAGGGACCTTGAGGGTCCCTATTATATCAGAGATAACGCTCACGGCGTTTGGTTTCTATCCTCAAGAAAAGCCCTTGGATCCAGAAGATCCACAAGAAGAACTCAAGCTTTTCTCAATTCCTGTGTGAGAAAAAACGGAAAAACTCTTTTTTGTTCGTTCACCACCACATGACGGGCAAGGCGCGGGATCATCACACTCGGATATAAAGAAAATTCGTTCAAACTGCCGGCCACAATCTTCACAAACAAATTCAAAAATTGGCATCTTTAAACCCACTAGCTGCAGCTACAACCTGTTCCACACCCAGCGCCAGCCAGTTCAGCCGTAGGACCGAACATACTGTTTTTTATGTTCAACCCACCGGAGTCCTTAATCATTTTCATCGCGAAAGGATCAACGATGACAGGCAATTCGTTTACGGTGTAATGTTCGTCGCCTTCTTTAGGCTCATCCAGAGCCAAACCCATGCTGGGTCCGCCTCAACCATGACCGCCAAAGAAAATCCTGAGATATTGATTAGGCTCCAATTTGTCTTTTAGAAAATTTTTTGATTCTTCATCTATTGAAAACATGTTGCACCCCTTCACAATTTGTATGTCAAGAATATATTCATATAATCCTATATAGTCAAGTGTTCGGTTTTGGTTGTGTGTTATTTATCTAATTGACGGGGAAGGTTCAGCTTTTGCGTCATCATTTATTATCTTCATTTTGTTAGATTCTAATTGATGCGTATTAGATTGAGCGCCGTGACCTGACGGCGCCTCATCAGCGGCAATCTTTTTATGGTTGAGCTTTGTGCCGTTCTTGGAAGTTCCATTAATCTCAGCTTTTCTTATGGTGTCCTCAAGTTTGCTGAAAATTTGGGATTGACCCATTAACACCGTGTCACCGACTATAATCAGGGGTACTGCGAATCTTTCCCCTTTGTGGGTCGCCTCGATTTTGGAAAACAGATCATAATCTGCAGGTTCGTTTATGTCGAACATTTCAATTTTTATTGGAAGTGTTGTCTTGAGGTCATCCACAAGTTCTTTGACGTTTTCGCAAAATGGACATTCTGACGATGTGAACACAGTGACAACAACCGTCTTGTCAATATCTGGTCCCGCCTTTGATGATTTCTGGGCTGGCGCCGAACCTACCGTGCCCGCTATGAAGGCCAGGCAGGCTACTAATATTAGAATGGCTTTAAAACGTGAGGCATTGGTCATCTTTTTATCAGGGGCAGCCTAAGAGGGATAGGATAGTGCTGGCTAACATTCTTGTGGTTTCTGAAACCGCAAGCTTCTCGTTGAATTAAGAGCCACCTCAAAGCCTCTTCAGCTTTGTCCACTAAAGAGTTATACTCTTTGATACGCTCGTTGGTAATGGCTACCAGCCTATTAGGCGCGTTCGGCGAAGAAGCTTGGTATTTCTCAATAAGGTCTAAGGCTATCATCCTGGCCACACAGGCCTTTTCCAAAAGGTTGTCCAGGATTAACCCCGAACTACCGAGCCCTTCAGCCATCTCTTTGACAAATTCTATTTCGCATTCAGTGGCGTCACGGCAAACACCCATATATCGAGCCTCCACAGAGGATTTTAAATACATAGCATAACGACAAAACAATGACAATGCCGTGCAGTTATGGCATATTAATAGATAATATTATTGTAATTCAATGAAATACGATTGACAGCTTTAAATTACTTGACATTTTAGCAATAACCTACTATTACAAGGGCTAATTTCAGCATAAGGATGCTGGTAACGGTTTTTTCGCCGCCATCCAGAAAATTCAGCGCGAAAATCCTTACGCCCCCGAGTGAGGAGGTTCCCTATGTCCGGGAAGACATCTGTTATCAATTTTGCGGCCATTATTTCCTTAACGATGGCCATTGTTGTCATGGGAGCGGTTTCTGCCGACGCATACCGCATTTGCACCTTCAAAGGCGCCGTGGTAGACCACGGATGGAGATCGATGACGGTCAAGTCCAATGGTCAATGCGCAGAGGTCAACGTTGGCTGGCGCACGAAATATGTGCCCAACCGCAGGCCGTGCCTCGGTGAAATAGTGGCTGTGGATTTCATACTCGAAGACGGGTATATGAAAGCCACAAAAGTAGTAAGTCTTTCTCCTACACCGGCTGCGGCTCAATGTTATCCTCCAGCTCCACCTTCAGGAACTGTCTGCCGCACCGTGGGAGGAGAAGAAGCGGGTCCGACAACTGATTCGTGCGGTCCTCCTAAACCAATTTGTTCAACAAAGCCGCCGGCCCACGTATATGACCGAAACTGGGCCCCGGGAAAACAGGAGCCTGCTCCAAAACATTCCTCGGCTGTTACTCCTCCGCAGGGCGCGACAAGAACCGAGCCCTCAGGGCCTGCGCCGGTGAAAAAACCGGTTACAAAAAAGCCAGTCCCTCCTGCGGAACAAAAGGTGATTACGAAGACAACTCCTCCTGAAAAAGTAAAGCCGGAAGTAAAAGAAGAAATCAAAGAGGAACCGGTCAAGGAAGAAAAAACCGTCAAGACTCTCTTAGGCGAAGTGGTGGCATCCTCTCCAAAAAGCCTGTCGGTAAGAAGCTCTGAAGATGGCGAATCTGCCGAGGTAGTCAATGTCAAAGTCGGTCTGAAGACAAAGTTTATACCTTTCAGAAGGCCGGCAGTGGGTGAAAAAGTTAAAGTTGACTATCGAGTGGAGAACGGCGAAAAATTCGGGTACACCGTGCAGGTGGTGCAATAAATGAGTTCAATCCTTCCCGTGGGGTCTTCCTCCAAGTAGTCTGAAAAAGGGTAGCGGTTAGCTACCCTTTTTCAGCGCCAATTCCCAACAGAGAATGCAGCGAATAGTCTGGTTCAGGATTGAGGCTGGAGACGATTTTTCAAGTCCCGATAAAGCCTGTCGACGAAGACATTATACATATCATCGAGTTCAGTCTTAATTTCCGATTGTGTCTGCTCAAACCCTACCAAAAAATAGTACATGGCGCGGTCAAAAAATAATGCGGTCCTGTTATTCAAAGCCACGATGGATCTCACGTCAAAAGGCTGTCCAGCAAAATTGCTTTCCTGAAAAAAAAGCCATGTATGGCGTTTTAGTAGAATAAAGACTCTTACCATCTCAGAATAGCTCAAGCCATCTTCGCAGCATCTTATGCCTAGCTGTACATATCTGTCCGCTATTGTCTCTACCGATGTTTTTTTATCTATATTCGTGGTGAATTCTGAGAGCACGTTGTCGGCCAGTTCTTGAAGCATATCTTTCGCGAGTTGGTAGTGCGAAAGGATTTCTCTTTTGTGAAATGCGTCATCTATAAAAGCGTCTCTGATATCCTGGTGAAACCGTTGAATAAATTTTGCAAACTCCATTTCAAAAGTTCTGGCTTCCATTCATCCCTCCTTCAGCCACAAAACCTGAAACACGTCAGTAAAAAAAGACACCTAAATAAATAAATTATCAACGTAAAAGATTCCCTGAATAGCAGAATTGATTCCGAATTCTTGAGACTATTCGCTTTTAAATCTCAGTGTGAGTGATGACCATGGTCATGATCCGAACAACAGTGGCCGGACCCATGATCTTTACAACACTCTGAAACCTGGCCAACTCTGGACTCTATCATGGCTAAAGCGGATGCGAATTTTTCGTTAGCCTTCGAATTCAATTCTATAGCCTGACGAACATCCCTCGACGCGTCATCCAATCCTAAATTAGTCAACTTTTCCGCCACCTCTTCGTATGCTTTTGCGTGTTCGAGGTTGTGTCCCGCCCAGTGCTTAAGTCTAATCGCTATTTTTTCGAGTTCTTCCATCTGATGGCCTTTCTTATTCAAATTGTGAATTGAACGACTACAAAGAACAATTTAGACGATGCGATTCTATTATAGAACGCCTTTCGCTCTGCAAACCATCTTTACAAAATTTGCCAGCATCATTCTACCATGCCAAGCAGAGTTTTCTTCTTTCTGGTCATCTAGGCCCCAGCCGCGTTCGGGGTGAAAAGCCATTCCGTAAACAATTCTTCCTGGAAATCTCATGATCTGTATCTTTGACAGTCTACTAGACGCAAGGTTTACAAAACCCGGAGGAACCGTCTTTATTTCTTCAACATGGTTTTCCATTACGAACAAGTCGGTAGGATGCGGTGGAAATCCATCTAAAATAGGGTCATCGTGAACCGTCGTTATATTGACACGATCACGTTCCGCAAGGCAATCCGGAGGATACTTTTCAGCCGAAAAGTCCCTCAGGTTGTTATCTATGAAACCTACTTCTCCCCCGAACGCCATTCCTAAGAATTGATGGCCGCCGCAGATCCCCAGGAAAGGGGCGCGCTTACAGACAATAAGTTCGCGTGTCCAATGCGCCAGAAAGTTAAGACTTTCCATTTCCGCGCCCCTGTACGAACTCCACGGAGATCCTTGTGGACTGAGAATGAAAAAATCATAGCTATTTATTGCGCCTATATGGCTTTTGATGTCTGTAAAGTGAATGTAACCGACATCAATCGACACAGCTTCCCATGATGATTTTGGCAAACGAATGGAATCAACTATCCCCAACCTGAGTTCATTATATCGAGAGACATCAGAGTGTTTGCGGTCAATATCAATGATCAATCCGTGT
Organism: Desulfomonilaceae bacterium; assembly: GCA_041662605.1. Lineage (NCBI taxonomy): Bacteria > Pseudomonadati > Thermodesulfobacteriota > Desulfomonilia > Desulfomonilales > Desulfomonilaceae > Desulfomonilaceae bacterium. The sequence continues at coordinate 7,227 of JBAZSD010000006.1, read as the reverse complement.
AATGTCGTCGCTATCACAACCTTACCACAGCGCAGGCGGGCTCAATATTTAGTTGTACGGCCAACCCTCCTGAGGCATCCCCCAATAGTTATATGGTCGCTTGAGAAAAACCTGGTAACTGTCCCCGTCTATGCCTTTGAAAACACCTCGGATGGACCAATCCGGATAAATGTATCCCTGAAATGAGTTTCCCTCTAAGGCGCCAAAAATGAAATTTCCCTGAATTTTACCGCTAATCTTAAATTTAACGCGCCCAAAAATATTTCCCCCTTCAATAACACCCTCGATTTCCTCACCCCGTTGAGACGTAATCGTGACCGACCCCTTAGCGCCGAAGATAGAACCCTTTGCGTTTCCCTCCCATACGCCTCTGATATCATAGGCCGACGCTTCCTGAAGTCCAACGAGAACGAACAGGACGAAGACAACGAAATATAGCACCGTTTTTGTTAATGACTTTGCACTCATGTTTCAATTATATCACATTTCTCATGAGCTTGGTAAGCGGGATTTTTTCATAAGGATCTCCAGACTCTTTTTCTCTCCCATTGCAATCAATGTGTCGCCCTCTTCAATTTCCGTTCGCGGACCAGGATTAAAGACCATTTTGCCGTTAGGCTTCTTCACTGCGATAACAATCAGATTTAAGTCTTTCCTTATATCCGTGTCAATTAACCCCTTTCCGACGTACTCCGAGCCCTCTAAGACCTTAATTTCCTCTATTTCTATGTTGAGGTCGCGATAATCCATCGCTACTTCGAGAAAGTTCATTACTTCGGGTTTTAGTATAGCCATGACCATTCTCATGCCCCCAACCTGATACGGGCTGATTACGCGATTTGCTCCGGCTCTCATCAGCTTTTTTTGCGCGCTTTCTTCGCCGGCGCGAGCAATAATTTCCAAATTCGAATTTAATTCTCTCGCAGTGAGCACAACGTAAACGTTCGCAGCATCGGAATTCAGTACCGAGACTAGCCCCCGGGCTGTTTTTATGTTTGCTCCCTGGAGCACACTCTCTTGAGTGGCGTCTCCGGGAGACAGGAAATAACCTGCTTCCATGATCCTCAATTGTGTCTCCTGATCATTTTCTACGACCACAAATGGGATTCCTCTCGCATGGAACTGTTGACACACGAACGCTCCCATGCGGCCAAAACCACATATCACAAAATGGTCCTTAATTTTTTCTATTGCTTTCATGAAACGTCGCCTAGTTAGTATTTTTTGTACTTCGCCTTCAATTATCAACCTGCTCGCGGCGACCAAGACATAACCGACCACCCCAAAGCCGACAAAGATCAGCCCCATAGTGAAAACACGTCCTGTGTCGCTAAGCTTGTGGACTTCCCCGTATCCGATAGAAGATATGGTGATTACCGTCATATACAACCCATCTATGACGGACCAATGCTCAATCCAAATATAGCCTATAGTCCCGAAAACTATGACCGAGACCAATCCTATGATTGAACGCAAGAGAATATTCGGATTCAAGGTCGGTCTTTCTCCCGTTAATAGCTTCAATGATCGTGGAAAGTTGTAACCCAGTGATTTAGAACCAAATATTTAGTATAAGGCTTTTAGGATTAATTCAACAAAGGAATTAAATTTAAGAACACTGATTCTGAACTTGGTCGAGGTCCAACAGATGAGAATAGCTTTTGACGTTGATGGTGTCGTGTTAAAGTCAATAGACATGATTCTGGGTCATCTTAACGAAGCAACCGGTAAAAAGATATCACCTGCAGATCTTTTAACTTGGGATCTTGAGCCACTTGGCCTCAATCCTAAACAGTTACTGGAAGCCGTGGACAACATGTATTCAATGGAAAGCATTGATTCATACGAAGGAGCCGTCCGGACTCTTGAGATGGTATATGAACTAACCGCATCGCCACTCTTGTTCATAACAGGAAGGTCAGACCTGGAAAGCGCAAGACGTCAACTTGAAGCGTTGCCATGGAACCCCACGACCCCGGAAATGATTGTAACAGGGGGTTCGCGTGACAAACGCGTCTATTTGAAAGAAACGGGCGCCAAATTTATCATCGAAGACGACGAATTACACTTGCGGGATTATCTTTCTGAAGGAGTGGGCGTCGGATTAATGATACAACCCTGGAACAAACGCTGTGAAGCCCCGGTCACAGCCCGTTTTCATGGGTGGTCCGATGTGGAACGTTGGGTAACAAAAAATTGCGCATGAGTCTCCAAAGTTCTCAAATGATTGTATTGGGTATTGAGACATCCTGTGATGAAACCGCTGCAGCGATTGTGGCCGATGGAACTAACATTCTTTCTGACGTAGTAGTTTCTCAGATAGATATTCACAAGGAATTTGGAGGGGTGGTTCCCGAACTCGCGTCGAGAAAACATATCGAGGCTATCTCAGTTGTAATTTCACAAGCCCTGAACGATGCGTCACTGGAATTGAACGATGTCGACGCAATAGCAGTAACAAGAGGACCGGGTCTGATAGGCTCTTTACTGGTAGGAATAGGCGCGGCCAAAGGTTTAGCGCTGGCGCTCGGGAAACCGATATGCGGGGTCAATCATCTCCATGGACACCTTTTCGCCGCGTGGTTTGAACATAATCGACCTGTTTTCCCTTTTATAGGATTGGTTGTTTCCGGTGGCCACACGAGCTTGTTCGAAGTACGGACTCCGCTTGATATTCGAATAATAGGAAAGACTCGCGACGACGCTGCCGGTGAAGCCTATGACAAGGTGGCAAAACTATTAGGGTTGGGATATCCAGGTGGACCAGTCATTGAGAAGCTGGCTGAAGGGGTTTGCACAAACGGCCTTCGATTTCCTAGAGCCCTGATGGAGCCGGGAAATATGGATTTTTCGTTCTCGGGATTGAAAACCGCCGTGCTGAGGCATGCCCAAAATACTTTTGCAACTTCCGTGGATAATGCTGTCCATGGGAGTTTCCACAAGATTGCTCCTTCGAACCCGTCAACCGACGATCTTGACATGATTCGCAAGATAGCCGCAGCTTTTCAGGAAGCGGTGATAGACACACTGGTCGGAAAGCTCTTTACGGCTGCGCAGACACTTAAAATCCCTCGGCTTGTTGTTTGCGGTGGCGTAGCCGCTAATTCGGCGTTAAGAGAAGGGATCACGGCGGAGGGTATTAAAAAGGGGGTTGACGTTGTGATACCTCAGGCGCGTTTGTGCACAGACAATGGGGCAATGATAGCGGCGCGAGGTTATTTCTTATTCAAAGAGGGTTTGACGGATTCGCTTGGGTTTGGAGCTAAGAGTCGTTGGTAAAGGTAAGCGGAACAGGCAATTGAACTGTTTCAAACGGACCACATTAATTTTGGAGCATTCTTTATGAACACCAGGACCAGGAAAGAATTATTTAGTCACAAGAAAATTGATGAGCGGGTAAAGGAACTGGGTAAACAAATATCCCAAGATTATGGGGACAAACCGATCCTGCTGGTGGGAATACTTAAAGGGGCGTTTGTTTTTATGGCGGACCTTGCGAGAAACATAAATCTACCGTGTCACGTGGATTTCGTCAGGATCTCGTCATATGGAGATCAAACAGTGACCAGTGGAAACCTGAAAATAATAATGGATGTCAGTCTGCCCATAGAAGGCAAAGATGTGATCCTTGTAGACGATATAGTTGATACCGGCTTGACTCTCCATCAATACGGCGAATATCTGAAGAGCCGAAACCCGAATTCTCTGAAAACAGCCGCACTGATAGACAAGAAAGCTAGAAGAGAGAAATTTGTAGAACTGGATTACTGTGGTTTTCAGGTGGAAGACGGTTTTATTGTTGGTTACGGACTTGACTGTGGTGAAGAATTTCGAAACCTGAATGGTCTTTATATACTGGAAGATTGAATAGTCGCCAAGGAAGCAATCAAAGCTTAATGAAGAATGAGGATAAGAGATTGAATGTGATGGAAGCCATATTTCTCAAGGCTGAAGGAAACTTCTAAGAAAATTTTTGAATTGTGTTACCCCGAACAGAATACTCGCCAGCCATCCTCCAATTACTCCAGTCAAAAAAAATTGAGGGTTCTCCATTTCAGAAGGTCTTATCTTGAAATAAAGTAGTAGATAGACAGTGATAAAGGATACGACCCCTGCCAGCAAATAAACGCTGCTGAATTTTCTCCTCGTGATTTTCAGCAGATTTCCCGTCACTAAGAAGACAATACAAATCGCCCCGGTTGAGGCGGCAAATCCCATAAAACCAGCTTTAATCAATAAATTGTAGTCCATAAAACTGCTACTATGACATAGAGAGCGAGGCGGTTCCTATCTGGAAAAGCCCAAGAACCGCCCCGGAATTAACAGGGATTAGTCACTAGATTGCTCGGATCAACTGATTCCAAAAGTGTTCAACATTGCTAAAGCCGCCTTGCGACCGGCGCCCATAGCCAAAATAACTGTCGCTGCTCCTGTAACAATGTCACCACCGGCCCAAACTCTATCACGGGAAGTCGTGCCGGTTTCCAGATCAGCGACGATATTTCCCCATTTGTTTGTTTCCAGGTTCTTGGTGCTTGTTGGGACCAATGGATTCGCTCCGTTTCCTATGGCGACAATAATAGTGTCACACTCTATCTGAGCAGTATCCCCTGGAATAGCCACCGGCCGCCTACGTCCAGAAGCGTCCGGTTCTCCTAGCTGCATCTTTTGCAGGTTTACCGCTATCGCCCAGCCGGAGTCGTTTCCAACGATTTCCGTTGGGGAGTTCAAAAGCTGGAATTTCACTCCCTCTTCTATCGCGTGATGCACCTCTTCCGTTCTAGCTGGTAATTCGTCCATTGTGCGCCGATAAACTATCGTTACTTCCTCGGCGCCGAGGCGTAGGGCGGTACGAGCCGAATCCATCGCCACATTACCCCCGCCAAAAACCACAACCCTGCGGCCTTTCGCCACGGGTGTATCGGCTTGCGGGAACATGTACGCTTTCATAAGATTAGCGCGGGTCAAAAACTCATTGGCCGAGTAAACACCGTTCAGGTTTTCCCCTGGTATTTTCAGAAACAACGGGGCGCCTGCTCCGGATCCAATAAATACGCCATCGTACTTACGCTTTTCAAGAAGATCATCAACTGTTTCTATCCGACCGATGACCCAGTTGGTTTTAAATTCAACTCCCAACTTTCTAAGCTCATCGACCTCAGAACGGACGATTGCCTTAGGAAGTCGAAATTCAGGGATGCCGTAAACGAGAACGCCACCAAGTTCGTGTAAGGCCTCAAAAACCGTTACCCCCACTCCCTTTTTGATCAAAGCGCCAGCAAGAGTCAGGCCGGCCGGACCGGAACCGACTACGCCGACTTTCAAGCCGGTTGGTTTAGGAAGTTCCGGTCTCTTCCCGTCGTCATGAGTAGCGGCGTAATCGGCCACGTACCTTTCGAGCCTTCCAATGGCGCAAGGTTCACCCTTGCCTTTGGCTCCCACAACACACTTTGATTCGCACTGACTTTCCTGAGGACAAACCCTTCCTGCTATCCTTGGCAAACTGTTTTTTTCCTTAATTTTCCATGCGGCGCCCATAAGGTCACCACTCTTAACCAGTTGGATAAAATCAGGGATGTCAACTTCAACAGGACAGCCTTTCATGCACGACGGTTTCTTGCACTGAAGGCAGCGGCTTGCTTCCAACAAAGCCAGATCGTTTTCATATCCTAGAGCTACTTCATAAAAATTATGGGCTCGCTGGATCGGATCCTGCTCAGGCATTTTCTGGCGAGGAATCTTAGGCTTTTTTGTGGGTTTAGGTTCTAGATCGCTCATTATGCGCCTCCAGGGAAAGTACACTGGCAACCGCGCGGTGTTTCGCGGAAGTTGTTGAGGGCTATAAGCTCAGGCCCTTTGTACATGGCCAGTCGTTTCATCAGCAAGTCGAAGTCAACCTGAAGGCCATCAAACTCGGGACCGTCAACACACCCGAACAGTGTTTTACCGGCAACCTCAACTCTACATGCTCCACACATGCCAGTGCCATCAACCATGATCGGATTCAAGCTGACTACAGTGGGAAGGCTGGCTTTCCTGGTAACATTGCAAACAGCTTTCATCATTGGCACTGGTCCAATCGCCACGACAAGATCAATTTTGGTTCCCTTGTCGATAAGACCTTGCAGAACCTGGGTTACAAACCCGTGGACCCCAAACGAACCATCGTCGGTTGAAATAATAAGTTCGTCACTAACCTTCCTGATGTCCTCTGTCATAATCAGCAGGCCTTCGGTACGGGCGCCGATGATGCTTACCATATGGTTTCCGGCGTCATGCAAACCTTTGGTGATCGGGTAAAGAGGGGCTACGCCTATGCCACCGCCAACTCCGACAACTGTGCCGAAATTTTCGATATGTGTGGGCTTTCCCAAGGGACCACAAATATCCTGAAATTTTTCCCCTATACACATAGTGCTCATGTAATAGGTGGTTGCGCCCACTTCTTGCCAGACAAGAGTTATAGTGCCCTTTTCCGTATCCTTATCCGCAACTGTAAGGGGAATTCTCTCTCCATCCTTGTGGGTGCGCAATATGATGAACTGGCCCGGTCGATGGGCCGCTGCAATTTCGGGGGCCGAGATTACTGCCCGATTCACGCCCGGGCCTATGCGTTCTTTTTCAAGAATTTCAAACATGAAATTGACCTCCTCGGACTTCTATTCGCGGAAATTTTTTCCTGGAAAACTCGCTCGGCTGGTATGAAGTGTCGAAAGCAGAGTTATTATTGAAATTTCTACCACAACAAAAGTAAATGGGGCAACAAGTTTATCGAGCTGAATTGAGTTCTAATGTCGGGGCAGCAAGATATTTGTGAAATTTCTCTTCCAAACAGGGCTAACAAACCCTCGTTGTCAGACTTTCAAGTTCACTAGCATGAATTGTCGAACCAATTGAGCCTTTTGCAAAACTCCCCTAGGAATTAGTGTTTTCAGGGTCCATCAAGCCTTTTATGGCAATTTTATAGGTCAAAATAATCAGTCATTCAAATTTTGTGGGTTTAGCTCACAATTTTTCTGTTTCTAGGCGCGACTATCCTGTTGATCGTTTCTTCGTTTGTGTTTGTAGCTGATCAGTTTACTAATTTGATCAACTGGTCCGCAAAGATCGCAATCACACCAAACATTAAATGAGCCTTTACCTTCAAGGCTCCTCGAACCATAATGTTGTTTGCTCCGAACTCTTCCTTTAAACGACTATAGAACCGCTCCGCCGCTGTTCTTTCTT